>JACDCM010000526.1 GCA_013817545.1 Gemmatimonadaceae bacterium
CAAGGCTCTCCGATAGCGCTCCGGCTGGCCTTGCGGCAGCAGCCCGAGATGGGTGATCTTGGCCGCCGTAAACAGGGACGCTGAGGCATTGGGACACGCCGCCACACAAGCCCCGCAACCGATGCATGACGCTGCATCCATTGCCGTGTCGACGCTTTCCTTCGGAATGAGAATCTCATTGGCGTCGCGCGCACCCCCGGTATTTGCCGACACATACCCGCCGGCGGCGATGATGCGGTCGAACGCGCTCCTATCAACGCAGAGATCCTTGATAACGGGGAAAGCCTTCGCCCGCCACGGCTCAATCGTGATGGTATCGCCGTCCTTGAAGCTTCGCATATGAAGCTGGCAGGTTGCTGTCCCTTTCATCGGTCCGTGGGCCGCGCCGTTAATCATCACGCCGCACGACCCACAGATGCCCTCGCGGCAGTCGTGGTCAAAGGCGATCGGAATCTCACCGCGATCAGTGAGCCGTTCATTGACGACGTCGAGCATCTCCAGGAATGACATGTCCGGGCTGATGTCACTCGCCTCGTAGGTGACGATGCCTCCTCGCGCGTCCGGTGCAGGCTGACGCCAAACGCGGAGAGTCAGGTTCATAGTGATGTGCGGATTGCGGATTGCGGATTGCGGATAAAATGAATCGGCGATGCTTCGAAACTCCGATCAACGCACCAGTCTGCCATCCGCAATCCGCAATCCGCAATCCGCCGATATCGCAGTGCCATCCGCCATCCGCGCTCTGCCCTCACTTGTAACTCCGCTGGGAGAGCTTCACGTTCTCGAAGATCAACCGCTCCTTGTTCAGAATCGGATCCCTGTCCGCGCCCGCGTATTCCCATGCCGCTACGTACGTGAAATTCTCGTCGTCACGCAGCGCCTCACCGTCAGGTGTCTGGCTCTCCTCGCGAAAATGTCCACCGCACGACTCCGTGCGATGCAGTGCGTCGAGGCACATCAACTCGCCCAGTTCCAGGAAGTCCGCCACTCGCCCCGCGTGTTCAAGCGACTGGTTCAACTCGCCGCTTTCGCCGGGCACATTCACGTTTTCCCAGAACTCCTGACGAAGCGCCGGGATCTCGCTAAGCGCGCGCTTGAGTCCTTCTTCGTTGCGCGCCATTCCACAATTATCCCACATGATTCTGCCGAGCTCGCGATGAAATGACGCCGCCGTCCGCTTCCCCTTGATAGCGAGGAGCCTTTTCGTTCGCTCGGTTACATCTGCCTCCGTCGCGCGCACCGCTGGATGATCTGCAGTCACCGGTGCCAGCTTTGTGGAAGCGATGTAGTCACCAATGGTGTACGGGAGGACGAAGTAGCCGTCAGCAAGACCCTGCATCAGAGCACTGGCCCCGAGCCTGTTCGCGCCATGGTCCGAAAAATTCGCCTCGCCAATCACGTGCAGACCGGGAACGGTGCTCATGAGGTTGTAGTCAACCCACAGACCGCCCATCGTGTAGTGCACAGCCGGGTAGATGCGCATCGGCACCTTGTACGGGTCTTCATCCGTGATGCGCTGGTACATCTCGAAGAGGTTGCCGTAGCGCTCGCGAATTGTCGGTTCGCCAAGACGTTTGATCGCGTCAGCGAAGTCCAGGTAAACGCCGAGCGCGGTCTCGCCGACTCCGCGTCCTTCGTCGCAAACCTCCTTCGCGCTTCGTGAGGAGATGTCGCGCGGTGCGAGATTGCCGAAGCTCGGATACTTTCGCTCCAGATAATAGTCGCGCTCGGCTTCCGGAATCTCGTGAGGGGCTCGCTTGTCGTCTTTCTTCTTCGGCACCCACACGCGCCCATCATTTCGCAGTGATTCGCTCATCAGCGTGAGCTTGGACTGATAGTCCCCGCTGACGGGTATGCATGTAGGATGGATTTGCGTATAGCATGGATTTCCGAACGCGGCACCGCGCTTGTAGGAGCGCCAGATAGCGGTTGTGTTGCTCCCTTTCGCGTTAGTCGACAGGTAGAAGACATTACCGTAGCCGCCGGTGCCGAGCACTACCGCGTCGCCAAGGTGGGATTCGATCTGTCCCGTCAGCTCGTTCCGGATCACGATTCCGCGCGCTCGGCCATCCACCACGATCAAGTCGAGCATCTCCGTGCGCGGGTACATCGTCACGCCACCCGTTGCGATCTCCTTTTCGAGAGCCTGGTATGCGCCCAGCAACAGTTGCTGCCCCGTTTGCCCACGCGCGTAGAAGGTCCGGGATACCTGCGCTCCCCCGAAAGACCGGTTCGACAGCAGCCCGCCATACTCTCGCGCGAATGGAACGCCCTGCGCCACGCACTGATCGATGATGGTGACGCTGATCTGCGCGAGCCGGTACACGTTTGCTTCACGCGCGCGGAAGTCTCCTCCCTTTACGGTGTCATAAAACAGCCGGTAAATGCTGTCGCCGTCGTTCTGGTAGTTTTTCGCCGCGTTAATTCCGCCCTGCGCGGCGATGCTGTGCGCACGCCTGGGCGAATCCTGAAAGCAGTAGCACTTGACGTTATAGCCCAGCTCACTGAGCGTGGCCGCGGCAGATGCTCCCGCCAATCCTGATCCAACTACCAGGATTGTGTATTTCCGTTTGTTGGCGGGGTTAACCAGCTTCATCTCGAAGCGGTGACGCTCCCACTTTCCCTCTAGCGGTCCGGTAGGGATGCGCGATCGCAGATCCATTTCTGTTTCGCTATCTCGGGAAT
>JACDCM010000527.1 GCA_013817545.1 Gemmatimonadaceae bacterium
GTGAAAACGTTGATCGCCAGCACATTTTCCGATCTGTATCCGCGATCGACACGGAGCAGGGATTCAAAGCTTCGCACAAGCAACCCAGCGCCGACCAGCAACACAGTGGCGAGCGCGACTTCACCGATCACGATGAGATTGCGAAGCCGCTTGCGGCCGGAGCCCGTCGCGGAACGTCCACCAGCCTTCAGCCCTTCGTGCAAGTCGGGCCTGGCAGCGCGAAGAGCAGGTGCCATCCCAAAGAGAAGAGCGGTCAGAAAGGAGATGCCGAGAGCGAATCCGAGCACCCGGCCGTCGATTGCCAGCTCATCTACCCGCGGCAGGTTGGGTGGGCTGAGTGCGCGAATTCCCTGTACGCCCCAGTGAGCGAGCAGCACCCCTGCCGCCGCGCCCAACAATGCCAGGATGAGACTTTCGGTGATCAGTTGCCTCACCACCCGGCCGCGGCCCGCGCCGAGTGCCGCGCGAACCGCAAATTCCTGCTCGCGGTGGGAGGCGCGCGCCAGCAGGAGGTTTGCGACGTTGGCGCAAGCGATCAAAAGTACGAACGCGACGGCGCCGAGCAATACCAGCAGCGCCGGACGTACGTGCCCGACCATTTGCTCGTGCAGCGGTACCACCAGAGCTCCGATGTCTGTGTTCGTGGCTGGATACTCTGTGGATAGTTCGGTCGCTATGGAGCTAAGCTCGGTGCGGGCGTGGTCCAGCGTGGAGCCCGGTCCAAGACGTCCCGCAACGGTGAGGTACGCCCTGCCACGTATCTGCCGCTCTCGCTCGCTGAATACCTTGGGGGCCCACATTTCCTTGGGTTCGGGAAAGTCCGTGGGAAAATTGAACGCCGGCGGCATGACACCAACGACCGTTCGTGGCTGCCCATCCAGCACCAGCGTGCGGCCCACAACGCTGGAGTCGCCACCAAAGCGTCGCTGCCAGAGTCCGTAGCCGAGCACGACTACCTGCTCGCGGCCGGCGGTATACTCCTCCTCAGCGAACGTTCGACCCACTAGCGCGGGTGTGCGCATGATTCGAAAGAACCCATCCGTTACGAGCCACACCCTGAACGTCTCCGGCCCTTCGGGTCCGATGTAGTCAAAGCCAAATGGCTCCGCAGCGGCGATATTCTCGAAGCTTCGGCTGCGCTCGCGCCAGTCGAGAAAGTTTGCCGGTGACACGTCATCGCGCTCGCCGTCTTCCGCGCGATTATGCTGCCAGAGCGCGACTAGACGATCGGCATCCGCGTACGGCAGAGGTTTGAGCAGCACACCGTCAACCGCCGTGAATATCGCGGTATTGGCGCCGATGCCGAGTGCGAGCGTGAGCACCGCGACCGTCGTGAAGCCCGGGCTGCGTCCAAGCTGCCGCCAGGCGTAACGCGCGTCCTGCCGCAGAGCATCCAGCCATGCTCCGCGCCGATCCTGCGCTTCCTGCCTTTCGTCGATGCTACGACAGTATCGCTTTGTGTAGTCCAGATCGCCGAACTGGCGGAGCGCTTCCTTGCGCGCGGCCTCCGACGTCATGCCGGACGCTACCAGCTCGCCTGTGCGCATCTCGAGGTGGAACTGAAGCTCCGAGTCGACGTCTTCCTTCACGCGTTCAGCACCCCACCGGGGGAGCCGGAAGTATCGCCGCAGCCCTGGAATGTGAGTCATGGATGCTCCGTCAAGCGGTCTCAAGGACCTTGAAAATTGCTTCGGCGTACAGGCGCCATGTCGAGGTCTCCGCTTTCAGCTGACGACGTCCTTCTCTTGTCAGCTGGTAGTATTTTGCTTTGCGGTTGTTGTCCGAGAGCCCCCACTCAGCCTCGATGTATCCTTTCTTGTTGAGGCGGTGGAGTGCCTGGTACAGCGCGGCGTCCTCGATGCCGAGGACGCCGTCAGTGCGCTGCCGGATCCATTGCGAGACGCCGTAGCCATGCATCGGCGCCCACGACAGAGTCTTGAGAATCAGGACGTCGAGTGTCCCCTGGAGCAGGTCGAGCGAATTGCGGCCCATGATCGTCTCCCCTCACTATGTGTGGGAAGAATGCGCAACGCATCACTCCACGTCAAGAGTCGATTGGGTGTTGCGGCCATGTGGGAGAGCTCGCATTGGCACGGACCACCCGAGCGGCCGTGCTTCCGTCAAACTTCGTCATCGATGCTGAGGCGGAGGAAATTCAATCAGGCATCAGGAACGCAAGGTTATACGGATGCTTCGGATGAAAACGGATCAAACGGATCGACTCGTCTTGCTGACGCAGCTCTTCGCACCTGAGGAACGATCCGCGTAATCCGTTTCATCCGAAGCATGAGTACAACCTTTTGTTCTTGATGCCTGATCGGGTGAGAGAAGATCCCAAAAAGGGATCCAAAAAGATCGATCAATACAACGGATCAAAGCTATGGCCGGTCACATCGGGCGGTACTCCTCGTCCTACTTGACCGATCTGCCGGCGGCAACGAGCCACCGCCGCGCGGCATCCCGTCTCGGGACGAGGGGAGGATCAGCGTCGCGCCACGCGCGCTCGACAATCGCGTAGTGGACCGCGGCGCTGTCGGTCTGACCCGCGGCGTCAAACGCTCGCGCCAGCATCTCATGGGTTTCCGTTCGGGTGAGATACAAACCCGGCCCTTCGATTCCACCGCGGAGCGGGGCGCGGAGAAGTGGAATTGCCTCGGCTGGCCGTTTCATCGCGAGCAAGCA
>JACDCM010000528.1:0-1282 GCA_013817545.1 Gemmatimonadaceae bacterium
GGATACGACTGCCAGTGTTTACGTAGCGAAAACAGCCTCCGTTACTGTTCGGGACGCGATCCATGACGCGCAGTTATCACCGACTTTATCCCTCCGCGCACGTTGAAGTCACCCACGACTTGCATCCATTTCGGCGCGCACGCTGCGACGAGGTCGTCGAGGATCCGGTTTACCGCGCGCTCGTAGAAGATGCCGTCGTCGCGGAAGCTCCAGAGATACAGCTTCAGACTCTTGAGCTCGATACATGCCGCGGCTGGGAAATACGTTACGCGAACTGTTCCAAAGTCGGGCGCGCCGCCTCTCAGAAGAGCCAGCTCCGCAGCGTCAGTCTCGATTCCACCAACCGGACAGAGTGACGTAAACTCCGCCGACTCCATGTGAATTTCGTAGTCGCGGCCAGCATGCGGGTTGGGAAAGCTCTCGAGTAGTTCCGGACGGGGCATGCGTTGAAGATGCAGGTTATCGGGCCTCCGCGACAGCCAGGGCCCTGCTCACGACGCTGGCCCTTCCGTACCGCCTCGCCCACTTCGGCCCCAGGGCCAGCGGAGAGAACGTTCGCAAAGTCGTCAGATGCGGAAGCACCAGATCCTCCCTGAACTTCCCCAGCATTCCTTCACCATCATACCGACTCCTGAACTCCACTGCCGTGTGGCCGGTGAGTGTGCGAATGTGGCGGCCGAAGCTCTGCGGTGAGCTGTAGTCGAGATGGTTCGCCACTGATGCGATGGAAAGACCCGGATTCTCGAACAGCCGCGCCGCCTGCACGAGTCGCGCGGTTGAGAGATATCTCTTGGGTGCCGGCAATCTCGCTCGGAAAAAGCGGCTCATCAGCGAGCTGGGCACCACTTTGAGTTCCGCCGCCAGCCCGCGCACCGTTGGCACACGTGCGGGTTTGCCAAAGAGCAAGTCGAAAAAGCGGCAGCAGTCTTCTGGCGCACCGGCCAGATCGAGAGACAGCTGACCGAGCGCCAGGCGCTCGATCTCGCTCGCGCGATCCGCCATGAGAATTGAACGAAGCTCGCGCCATCCCGTGGGTTGCCGCACGTCGATAAGGGTGCGTAGCCCCGACTTGCCAAGGGTAAGCACCGTTTGCGGAGTATCAGGTTCGAGGCGGGTGAGAAGAGCCATGGCTGGAACACGCGGAAATTCTCGCACCATGCGAGCTAGCGGCACGCAGTCGCTGTCGCCAAATCGATTTACCGAAACCAGTACCGCTCCAGCTCGCCGCTGCCTGAGATCACGCAGAACATCGTCCATGGAGTCGCGATGCAGCGTGTAATAC
>JACDCM010000528.1:1292-2680 GCA_013817545.1 Gemmatimonadaceae bacterium
ACCCTGGCCGGCAGCGTCCACTCGCATCTGCTCATCCTTGGTGAGAACAGTCGAGACGGGTGCCAATACTGAGCGGGACTCGGGAACAGTGGGTGAAGGACGCATTCAGCGACTCCTCGGCAAGGTGGATGCGGACCGGAGGGCGTGACCGATTCGCATCAGCACTGTACCTTTCGATGTCACCAGACCGTCAGCAGCTCGGGGAGCACTGCCATGCGTTACATCCTTGCCGTCGTCACCGCCGCCATCACCGCGTGCACGAGTCTGGCGCAATCAACCCAGCGTCCTGGCGTTCCGGCACAGCGCGGCGGCATAAGCGATTCCGCCTTTGCAAGCCTGGTTGCGCAGCTGTCGGAAGAAGGCGGGCATTTCGACACCGACAACCTCATTTCCAACGAGAGCTCATATCTGCACGTGACGGGGACAATGCGCCGGCTGGGCTTGCAGGGAGGCGCATACATCGGTGTAGGCCCCGATCAAAACTTTTCCTATATCGCCCAGCTTCGCCCGCGAATCGCGTTCATAGTCGACATTCGCCGCGATAACCTGCTGCAGCAGCTGCTCTTCAAGTCGTTGTTCAGCATGTCGCGCAACCGAATCGAATATCTCTGCCTCCTCTTCGGGCGCGAGCCGCCCGCCAATTCGCGCGATTGGGAAGCACGCAATCTCACGCGCCTTGCCGAGCACGTCGACTCAGCGCCGTTTCGTCCCGATCTGGCTGAACGTACCCGAGTGGAGGTGTTGACGCGCGCACGAAAACTCGGAATTCCACTCTCACCCACCGACACCCTGACCATCGGCCGCTTTCATTCGGAATTCGCCACCAATGGGCTCGACATTCGCTTTACAAGCATGAACCGGCGGCCGCGACCGTACTATCCCACATACCGCCAACTCATGCTCGAAACTGATCTTGCGGGACGCCAGGCGAGCTATCTCGCAACCGAGGAGTCTTTTCGGTTTGTGCAGTCGCTACAACGCCGAAACCTCGTTGTCCCGGTTGTAGGAGATCTCGCCGGTGAGCATGCCCTGCGGGCAATTGGACAAGAGATAGCAAGGCGCGGAGAGCGGGTTTCAGCTTTCTATACATCGAACGTGGAATTCTATCTCATGCGCGGCGGCACCTTCGCGCGCTTTGCGGAAACCGTTGCGTCACTGCCGCGTGACAAAAGTAGCGTCCTCATCCGGAGCTACTTCGGTGGAGTATACGGCACCCCGCATGCGCAAGCGGTTCCAGGTTATTTCAGCACACAGCTTTTGCAGAAAATGGAAAGTTTCGTGGGCGAGAGCGCACGCGGCGGCTACGAAACGTATTTTGACGTGGTGAGCAAACACGCGATCGAGCCGTGAGCCGCGCTGTACGCAGTACGCAGTACGCAGTTATTAAC
>JACDCM010000157.1 GCA_013817545.1 Gemmatimonadaceae bacterium
GGTTTACGGGGAAGGAGCGGGACGCAGAGTCGGGGCTGGATTACTTCGGGGCGCGGCTGTACATGCCGGCATTCGCGCGGTGGACCAGTGTTGATCCGCTGGCGGAGAAGCATCCGGAGTGGAGTCCGTATAACTACGTCTTGAATAATCCGCTGGCGCTGATCGATCCCGATGGGAGGCAGGTGTCGGCGCAGAATTCAATGCAGGTTTTCGCAGACCTTGACCGGAGATTAACTCCGCTCAAGCAAGTCGTGGAGCGCGGCGCCGAGCTCGCGGGCATGAAGTCCTTTGTTCAGGGAACCGGGGAAGTCGCTAGCGGAAATTTAGTCAGGGGCGCAATTCTGATCGCTACATCCGCGCCATTGCCTTCCTCTCGCGGAGCGGGGGTCGTACGTGCCGCTGGTGAAGCGCTCGACGTGGCTGGCGCTGCTGGGAGAGCAGTGACTAAGTTGGGCAACGATGCGGCGCAGGTCGGCGTCCAGGCGAACCGTGCTAAAGGCAAACTTGCGGAGGCGCTGGTCAAAGATCAGCTCAAAGGCGAAGGGGTCACCGTGCTAGGCAGTCAAGTGTCAGTTCGTACTTCCGCTGGACGTCGCGTGTTAGATCATCTCACTGAGTTAGTGGGAGGGAAACTGCGAGCTGTTGAAGTAAAATCGGGAAACGCGAAACGAAACGTTGCGCAGCGCGAGAAGGACAGGTTGATGGCAAAGGAGGGTGGCATCATTATCGGGAAGAATGCTCCCGAAGGGTTGCGGGGGCAGCCGAGACAGATCTCTACAACAGAAAGGAGGCCGTAGTGGGTACCGTCAAGCCCCTGCAAGATCAGCTTCTGCTCGAGATGGCTCGTCTACTGTTGCCATTGGGTTTCAACTTCAGGCGCAACAGTCAATCGTTCTATCGAAAGACGACGCTCGGCAGATGGGCCTTTCACTTGGCCTTCATCCGGCATGCAGGAGACTTCGACATAACCGCTGATGTCGCGGTGCGGTTCGACGCAGCGGAAGATGTCGTCAATCGGCACGTAGACTATCTATCGCAGTCTGAGAAAAAGCAAACATTCACGCTTGGTGCAGAACTGGGCAATATTGAGAGAATAGGCCAACGAAGGTGGACAATCACTTCGAGCGCCGACGTGACTACCGTTGCCTCGTCAATATTGAAGACGTTCGAGCGTGTTGGCCTACCGTACTTGGAGCAATTAGGCGATCCAGATAGGGCCTTGGAAGCGCTCTCGAAGAATGACAGGACAGCCTGGTTGCATTCACCGTTTCACGATTCGAGGTGCAAGCGAATCGTGGCCTTGGCTGTAGCTTATGGAAAGAGCGACCGCGTGCGGGACCTGATTAGCAGCTGTAGGAAGTTTCTTGCGGAGAGGGAGGATCCGGGGTTGAAAGAATTCACGCGCTTTCTCGAATCTCTCGAGCAGCCTTTTAGTATGGTGAAAGACCAATAGCTATTGCTCGGTCTTCCCGTCTGTTGGCTGACCGCTGATGAACCTCAGTGCGACGGAAGTCGCACCGCGGACGACAGGGACTCGCCAAGTGATCGGCGAGTCCTTCGATTTTCATAGACCTCGCCGGGATCAACTACGATCTAGCGGGCAACCTCACCGCGCTGCAGCGCTACCGCGAGACAGCGACACTCATTGATAACCTCGCCTACACGTATCCAGGGACGTCCAACCGGCTGAGCTCTGTATCCGAGAGGTGCAGGGAGCTCAAGCCAAACAACCCCAGAGCCATTCGTAAGGGCGAAAAGCAAGTGCGGGAATACTGTCGCGAGTGCGATAAGACTATAGGCCCCGGACATACCGGAAGAGTGGTGACCTACACTCCCTAACGAGGTCGTTTCATGGCGAACGAGGTGGAAAGGATCGAGTGGCCGGGGTACTTTGCGCTGGACGTACCCAAGTCGTGGCAGTGGTCCGAGGATGGGAGGGTTATCAGCATCTTTTCTCCGGAGGGCGGTGTCGGTGCCATGCACGTTTCAGTCGCCCGACATTCTCGCCCCGGTTACCCAAGCACTTCCGAAGTGGTTGAGCTTGCGCAATCTCTTGCTTCACAACGCGGATGGACTCTTCCCGCAGATATGATTCGCGTTACGAAGATCGGCATGTGCCTCGCGTCAGAGTTCACGTACCTGGAGCCGGCCGAGCGGATCTTCTGGCAGGTCTGGTACATCCTTGGTAAGGACCGTTGTGCGTTCATTACTTACTCTTGCGATGAGGTTGACTCTAACAAGGAAGAAGCAGAGCGGACCAAGCTTGTCGAGTCATTCAGATGGCAGCCGTCTCCGTAGCACCGGGGTTTTTACGCCACTGAGCGAGGCAACTCTGGCAGCCGGATGAAAACTTGTTGCAAGCCAACAAATCGGAAGGCTGGTGGAGTTGCCTTTGCAGGTTTTCAGATCGTTGTATTCGCACCGCCTGCGGAGGCGATTCCAGATGGCTTGAGTCCGTACAACTACGTCCTGGATAAACCGCTGGCGCTGATCGATCCGGATGGGCGCCAGGTGCGAGTGAACGATCTCAAGCCGAAAATCCAAGCGGGCATGGCACGTCAGCAGGTGTGAGTGGCGCGGATGGAAGGTTGGAGTTTGCGCAGTCCATGGGTCGGCCGTCAGAGGGGTCGCAACTGGGGTCGCGGCGGCGGGACGCAGTAGCGCTATACGAACAGGCGGCGCTGCCGCTGCACAAAAGGGCAAGAAAGGAGTTCAACTCTCGAAACGAGCCGCTGAAGAACGTGGTGCCAAGGTGCTTGGAGAGGAAGTAACTGTCGAACTTCCTAAACGGTCGCCGGAGTCGACCGGACTTGGTAGCGCGCGAAGCAGACGGCACGACCTTTCTGGAATCCAAGAACGGGCCAAATGCACGCTTGTCTCCGGGGCAGCGAGAACTCAAAGAGACTGCGCAATGGGGAGGCACGGTAACTCCGCGTGGTAAGAACGCGGCTAAGGCAGGACTTCCACCAGGCGTACCGGTGCCCGCCAAGCTGAGGGTCGACCATCGCGATAAACAGCGAAAAGTTCCTTAACATCGGATCGCGACATGCCAGGAGTAGCTGACCATAGAACCATCGACGTCGTTACTCACGATCCCAAGAGGGAAGAGGCTGTCCTAATCATGACGGAAACGCGCGATTGGTCCACGAATGGAGAGTTGTTACTAGACCTTCAGGCCAAATTCCAGACATATTTGCATTTCATTCAGGACGGCCAACTTGCCAACAAGTTCCCTGCGATAGCAGACAAACGCATTCGCATAAGATTGGATTGCGCGGTGCCTCCGGGGGCAATGGAAACCGAATTCCTTGGGCGAGTGCAGGCCGACTGGCTAGCCCCCTTGGGTATCGAGCTAGATGTGGGAGTACTTGGACAGTGAGGAAGGTCGTCGTCCGATCAGTCTTTGTACAACGATCAACGAGGGTTGCCACTTCGGACAAGTCACAAAAAATGACCGCTTTCTGGGCTCGCCACCAATCGGCGAGCCCTTCGAGCATCTGACAGGTATCCGTCCTGGATTCCCTGGAGCAAAAACAAGGTGACGAGGTGAGCGCTGAGTACGGCATGAACGCAAGCCCAAAACGCCTTTGTGCCGCGATCTTGATATTCACGCGACCTCAGGGACGTGGTCACCGAGCGTAGCCTCACAGTCGGCTCAACACCTTCAACCACTGGTACGACTTCGCAAGTCAGCTTGAGGCTGGTGGAGCCACCATACTCGCAGGAGGTGGCCGAAGAGGCGAGCAAGCGATACGGGCGGCTAGTGGACGTACGCGCTTTCCTGATATAATCGCCCAACGCGCGGACGCGACATTTGTCTATGTTATCGTGGGGCGCGTAACGAAGGCGGGCAACCCAATCGCTCGAGAGACGCGCGCCCTGGAGGACTTGCGGAGCACGGGTGTCGAGACGTTGTGCCCTACAAGCCCTGAGACCGAACTCCAACATTGGACGATGCAGATGGCAAACAATCAACCGTTCTTTGCAATCGTCGAAGAGCAACGGTGCTGGCTCGACGACCTAGTGCGCGAGCAAGACGTGTGGTGTGTCGCAACGTTCCTTGGAGATCGACCGTCCATTGTACTCGACCGCCATGCGCTCGCAAGCCTCTCGTTCGAACTTGGGACGGGTCCGGCGCTGCTCAACATCGGGCGCACAGACTTGGCACCCGAACCTGTATGGCGCATGGCGGAGCGCCGCAGATTGGTCGATATGATCAGGTCGCGCGCGATTCAATACAACCCGTCGCTGGTGCGTGGGGACACGATCCTGGAAGGGCACCTTGGTATTATGCGCCGGCTTTACTATGAGGAACTCGGTCTGCCATACGAGCCCCTCCAGCGCTGGTTTGCGTCTCTGGTTCGGTCGCTCAAAAAAACGCTCCATGTTGAGGGTGCGGCGATCCTTGCCCGAGCAGGAACCGAACCTTGGGTCCGGGTGCGAGAGAAAGTTCTTGTTTCCGAGGGTGCCGTGGCGTGGAGGCAGCGGAGCGGTCTCTTGAAGCAGGCATACGAGAGCGACGTGGAGGGGGAGCGCCCAAGGACCGCCAGTTCCAGGGCGGGCCGCTCGTTCCCATTCGCTACACCATCCAGGAGTATGTCGAGAAGATCGGCGATCCCGCCAGCACCACGTACCCCTTCTCGGCGCGCTACATCTACAACAATAACGGCGCCATGCGGGAGACGGAGTTCCGGAGCGCAGGCTCGCCGGCGGCCCAGAAGCGCTACAAGTACGTCTTCCAGAGTTACGACGCCCTCAACCGCATCAAGAGCGCGAACTTCTCAAGCTGGAGCGGCACTGCGTGGACTACCACGCTGGCACACGATCTGGCCGGTATCAACTACGATCGCGCGGGGAACCTCACCGCGCTCCAGCGCTACCGGGAGACAGCCACGCTCGTTGACAACCTCACCTACACATATCCGGGCAGCTCCAACCGCCTGAGCTCGGTCACGGATGCTGTAGCGACGACGGCCGAGACGTGGGACGCGGAGACGGGCTCGTTCACATATGACGCCAACGGGAATGTCCTGAGCGCGGGTGCGCCGTACTCCATCACCGCTGTCACCTACGACCAGCACAACCTGCCGCTCTCGCTCAGCCGAAGCGGCACGACCACCGGATACCGGTACGACGAGGCCGGGCAGAGGATCGCCAAGCAAGTGAGCGGCTCCGGGACCGCCGAGTTCTACGTCCTGGACGGAGCAACCACGCTCGCCGTCGTGACGGTGGACGACTCAGGGGTGCCGCTCTCGTGGTTCTTCAACGCGCTGGCGGGGGACCGCGTCATCGGCCGTGAGGCTAACACGGGCGGCAGGCGCTACTACCACACCGATCTCCTGAACAACACTCGGGCTGTGGTGCAAGGGACGACGGTGCTGGAGAGCTACGACTTCGAGCCCTGGGGGCTGCTCATGCCCGGGCGGACGCTGGGGAGCGGGACCAAGGAAGGATTCACGGGCAAGGAGCGGGACGCGGAGAGCGGGCTGGATTACTTCGGCTGTACATGCCGGCGTTCGCGCGGTGGACCAGTGTCGATCCGCTGGCGGAGAAGCATCCGGAGTGGAGTCCGTACAACTACGTGCTCAATAATCCGCTGGTGCTGGTGGATCCGGATGGAAGGCAGTGGTCGGCGCAAAAGTCGATGCAGGTCTTCACGGGCGTGAGCCGACAAACCAAGCCCTTCGAGGACGCAGTGTTGGGAGCTGCCGATCTCGCCGGCATGAAAAACTTTGTCCGGGGTGCCGAGGAGGCATCTCGTGGCAACGTAGTCGCCGGGGCGCTGTTGATGGCTAGCTCAGCACCAATGCCGGCTGTGCGAGGCGCGGGTGCGATACGAGTCGCCGCTAAAATTGCTGACAAAGCTGGCGATGTAGCGCGAGCTGGGGGTCCGCTGCGCAACGCGGCCAAGGCAGGCGCGGGAGCCGCTGATGATGCGCTGGTTTGCAGGGGAGGATCGTGTACGGCAGAACGGTTTGTCCAAGGCAGTGGTGTGAGCCTTGACAAAGCTGGCAAGCTGCAAGGAGTATCTGTAAATAGCGCTCCTGGCGCGTCGCTGGAAAAGCTTACTTCCACAATTCCGAATAAGCAGGTAGGCGTTACCACAGTGGGTAAGATCCGTCAAGCAGGAGGGACAGTGACGCCGAGCCCGACAACGAATAATCCAACTCACTGCACGATGTGTGGGATAACGCCCACTCAAGCGGAGAAGCTTTTTAGGCCGACAGTTCCTAACCCCAACCCCTAGCTTGAGGAAAGTGCGATGTCAAATAGACTAACCGCAGCAGAGCTAAAAGCAATCACGGCGCGATGCTCCGCCGCGAGACCTGGCCCATGGCGGTCGTTGGTGGAGGGTCGGGACCACACGAGTGGATCGAGTTTCATCATGGTGGGTCAAGGGGGAGCCCGCGACGAGGACATCGAACTGGTCGGCGCGACTCCAGAGGATCAGGACTTTATTGCGCACGCCAGAAGTGACATTGCGCGTCTTATTGATGAAATCGAGAGGCTCTGGGCAAAGCCCCAAGTCTGAGGATAGTACACGTGACCGGACGGTTCCTCCGCTCTGCGTACGGCTAGGAAGGGAACGGAGAAAAATGTCAATCGAAGAGACCGAAATTGTTGCTGCAATTGGGGTAGAAATAGGAACCGGGAATGTGATCTTCACGATCACGGATCATTTGGAAAGCGCTCGGCTACACGTACTCGCGCACCAGCCCCAGACCAGACAGCCGGTGGGAAGCTAACGAGCCGACAGATACATTCCCGGGACCGAAAAGACTCGCACAGTCGAAGGAGGAAAGACGGCACTGAGGTTGCTGATAGGGTCAGTCACCACAAGAGAGCGCGAGGACTCAAGTTGAAAGAATTCAGGCGCTTTCTCGAATCTCTCGACCAACCCTTTAGTAACGCGGAAAACCAGTAGATCTTACTCCCTCTCCAGGTCTGTTGGATGACCGCTTAATGAATCTGATTTCGACGGAAGTCGCACTTCGGAAGCCACGGGGCGCGCCAAGCGATCGGCGAGCCCTTCGGCTTTCGTAGTCAAGCTCTCTGTAGCGAGATCACTCCGGTCACTCTCTCGAACGTCAATGGCCTTCAAGCCGCGATAGCGGCATGTCGAGCCGGCTGAACTCGGTATCCGATGCAGCCGGAGCAACCACCGAGGGCTGGGACGCGGAGACAGGATGTTCACCTACGACGCCAATGGGAATCTCCTGACGGCGGGTGCGCCATACTCCATCTCCCTGGTCACCTACGACGAGCACAACCTGCCGCTGCATCTCACCCGGAGCGTGAGAAATTGGCCGTGTTCGTGGATGGCGATTACTGGCATGGCCGGCTTCTACCAGAACGCGGACTGGAAGCGCTCGAGTCGACACTCCGAACGCCGACACGCGGCTACTGGCTGGCGAAATTTCAACGTAACGTAGCTCGGGACGACTACGTCACGGGCATCCTCAAGCGGCAGGGATGGATCGTGCTACGCTTCTGGGAGAGTGACATCAAGCGCGATGTATTGCCGACGGCACGGCAAGTAGCGCAAGCGGTAAAACGGCGGAGACAGACCCTTGGTTAGGGTCAGCCCCTCTACCGTTCGATCGCGTCACCTCTCGCGCCCACCCGCCGCACCAGCTCGCTTGTCGCGGCCGCCCCGCGCCGCACATCAAACTCCACCGCCTCTCCGATCTTTAGCCAAACGCCTCGATCACCGGCCGCCTGCGATCCACGCGGATGCAGGAACAGTCCCGTGGCATTCACAGTGTCGATCGCCAACGACCCTTGCAGGTCTCCGACGTCACGCACCCGGCCGCCTGTCCGGGCAACGGGATCGTCGTAATTAATCGCAATATCAGCAAAGAGTGCAGCCTGTCTCGGAAGCACGAGCTGACCGCCAAGAATGAGCAGATCGTTCGCGCCGCCAGTGTTGTACGGCAGCGCTTCATATGCCGCCGGGTCGGCTGACGAGTACTCGCGCGTCCCGATCGCGTCGAGGGCCAACAGGATAGCGCCGACGTGCAACGCCCGGAGCCGTTGCTTCTGCGGATCGCGCGGCAACGCTCCGCTCTCGATGAGGACTGTGCTCGTGCCCCACTGCTGCATCAGATCGCCGAACGCGCGTGGATTGAAGGAGTCGTCGTACCTGGCTATGCGTCCCGGAATTTCCTGGGCGAGCGTCCGTGCGAGAGTGGCGGCGACCAGTCGCGCGCGCGACCGCACGTCGTTGTAAGCGCGGGAATCATTGTACGGTGGAGCAAGCAATGCGATCGCCGCTTGCGCGCCGTTCGTTCCCGCCCGTGTCCGCGCCCCCTGATCGTGCAGATTGAAGCCGAACTGCGGCTGCAGCTTGTCGCGCACTCCCTTGAGCGCTCGCGCTTCCGGAGTGGCCAGTCGCCGGGCATCGCGATTTATGTCTATTCCGGAGGCGTTCTCCCGCTGAAAGAGCTCCGCGCCGTCGGGATTGAGCATGGGGACAAAGACAATGGTCAGATTCTTTCTGAGCCGCTCACGAAGTGCGTTACCCTCTCCTTCCGCAAGAAATCGGAAAATGTCAGCCAGGGCCATCGTCGCCGTGGACTCATCGCCATGCATCTGGGACCACAAAAGCACAGTAACAGGGCCAGTACCAAACGTGACCGACCTGATCTCCCGGCCGAGTATGGATCGGCCGATCTCTTCGGTTCGCAAAGCTGAACTGGACACGGAGCGAGAGACCGCCCGCCAGAATTCGGCGTGACTGAATCTGCGCGTACGAATCGCGTCTACGCGGTACCGGTCGGCGATGCTCAATCCGCCCGCGAGCGCCTCCGCCGAGCAGCAACTTGATACGGAATTCGCGCCGCGATTTCGCGCGCCCATGCAAGCCACAACT
>JACDCM010000158.1 GCA_013817545.1 Gemmatimonadaceae bacterium
GCGGCTCTCGGCCGCGGCAAAGAAGCTGCTTAACAACCCGCGCAACGAACTGCTCTTCAGCGCCGCGAGCCTCTGGGAGGTGGCCATCAAGAGCACACTCGGGCGCGACGATTTCCGCGTGGAGCCCCGGTTGCTGCGCCGGGGCCTGATCGACAACGGCTACAGCGAGCTCCCAGTCACCAGCCAGCACGCGGTGAGCATCGACACTTTGCCGCCGCTGCACAAGGATCCCTTCGACCGACTGCTGCTTGCCCAGGCCCTCACCGAGGGCATCACCCTCCTCACCAGCGACGCGCAACTGGCTCGCTACTCGGGCCCGGTGCGCAAGGTGTAACGCGACGGGAATGGTGAACGACCACGAAGTCGCCTGCGTCCGGTATGGTCAGGTTGGGCGGAAGTCCAATGAACCACTTCACATGCTCGCAACTTTGGCGGGTCTGCGCGGTCGTACCTTCGGTTGTGATCACATCGACCCCGACCGCCAGTGCACAATTTGCCGCTAGACTGCTGGTGTCATTACATACGTATTGACAATCAGCTTCTGCCTTGGCACTTTCAGCTATGGGTGTCAAGTCCGCCTACCTTCAGATCCGCGTCAGCCCTCGCCAGAAAGCCCTCCTGAAGCGGGCTGCCGAGTCCGCCGGCCAGGACCTCTCGGCTTACGTGCTGGCGCGTGCGCTACCCCCTGCCCAAATCAGGTTCGCCGAGCTCATCGCGATGCTGCGTGAAGACGCGGACCATCGGTATGTGCTTGCCGAGCTGAATGATTTCCTCTCTGCGCTCGGCCGGGCCGAGCTGCGCGAAGCGCTCGGTCAGGCAGACTTGGTGAGTCTTTCGGCCTTCCTGAAGAACTATGTCGCCGCCATGGTCGAGCAGGTGTCATACATCAGGAGCGTACCGGCGCCAGCCTGGACGAGCCAGGTCGCACCGCTCGACATTCCCCGCTTCTCCATCTCCGGCAAGGGCCTGCGCCCGCATTTGCTGAGAGCTTCGCCCGTCCCGTTCAAGCGGCGCAACATCTTCGTCGATGCGTCGATAGGGGCGCGTGTCTGATTCGGGGCGACGGTGCCAGACTCTGCCAAGCTGACACGTGCAGACATCAGGCGCTTGCTCGAGCTACTCAATGCCGAGCTCGCTGCGGGAGGGATCGAAGGCGAAATATATCTCGTCGGCGGAGCGGTCATGTGCATCGTGCTGGATGCCCGGCCGGCGACGCGCGACGTCGACGCGTTTTTCCGGCCCACGCGGCTGATACGCCAGGCGGCTGCGCGCGTAGCCCGTATGGAAGGGGTGCCCGAGGCGTGGCTGAACCACGCCGTCAAGGCGTTCCTCAGCCCGCGTGGGGACTTCGATCCGTACCTCGAGCTGTCGCAGCTGCGCGTTTTCAGTGCTCGACCAGAGTATCTCCTCGCGATGAAGTGTGCATCGATGCGTCTGGGTGAGGAGTTTCGCGATCTCGACGACGTGCGTTATCTGCTGCGCTACCTGAACGTCTGGACCGTCGACGCAGCACTCGAGATCGTTACCCGGTACTTCGACGAAGAAACCCTTGCGCCCAAGACTCGGCTTGCGCTGGAGGAGTTGCTCCCGGCCTGAGCAGCGTAACGGTAGCTCGACCACTCAAACCGCACAGCTACCGTCCTCGCAGCCATCCGCCGAAGCAGACGCAACAGGCGCCGCTGAAGCTGTTTCGCTCCAGGCCTGCTGCATGACGTTCAGCAGTACTTCCGGCTGCTGCGCACCCGACACTCCATAGCGTTCGTCGATAGCGAAGAATGGCACGCCGGTGATCCCGAACGACTGTGCGCGCTGCTCGTCCGCGCGCACGTCGTCGGCGAAGGCCATACTTTCGAGTGTTGCACGTGACGCACCGGAGTCGAGTCCCGCTCCGCCGGCCAGGCGCACTAGAACATCGATATCCCCGAGCGCAGCACCCTCGGTGAGATAGGCCCGAAAGAGTCGCTCCACCATTGTGTCGCGCTTTCCCGCGGTCGCCGCGAAGTGGATGAGGCGGTGCGCGTCGAACGTGTTGGTCACCCGCACGCGATCGAAGTGTAAGTCCAGTCCTTCCTTCCTTGCCTCGGCGGTCATGTTCGCGTTCATCGCGTTGGCCTGCTCCAGAGGAACTCTGTACTTCCGCGCAAGCAGCTCCGCTTGCGGCTCAGCGTGCTGGCGTGGAGCAGTCGTGTCGAGCTCGAAGCTCCGCCATATGACCTCGACTTCGTTGCGATGCGCGAAGCTTCCCAGGGCGCGCTCGAACCGCCGTTTACCAACGTAGCACCAGGGGCAGGCGATGTCCGACCAGATCTCTATCTTCATTTCCCTTAATCGTATGCGTCAGCGCGAGGGTTTCCGCACCACCCACGTGGTCATGGAACGCAGATTCTGAACGACGCTTGTCTTGAGCGGATCGAGCAGCTCGGCTCCAAAAGCGTCCGTCATTCTCATCAGAAACTGTTCGTCGACCAGAAAGCGCTCAGAGCCGTCCTGAAGACGATATCGCCGCCCGCCCAGCGACTGCACTCTTCCTTCCTGTCCTATGGATGAAGCAAGGCGGCAAAATAACATCCCGCGAGGCGCGAGCACTCGCCACATATCCCGCAGCATGGCGTCGAATTGCGCCTGATCGCGCGCGAAATGCAGCACTGCACTGCTGATCACGATATCTGCGGAAGTGTCGTCGAAAGACATGGACTCCACAGATTCCACGCGAAAGCGGTCCGGGCTCAGTCGCGGCGCGAGCTCCCTGGCCAGGCGTCGAATGGCATCGATGGAATCGCGGCTTTCATCGACTCCTGACACGTCAAAGCCCGCGCGCATGAGGTACACAAGATTGCGCCCCGATCCACAGCCGGCATCGAGGATGCGCATCCCCTCCGCGATCCGGCCACGCAGCAACTGATCGAACAGATAGATGTCGATGTCGCCGAACTGACGGCGAAGATCATCGCCTATCGGCGTCACCTAGCAGTGCCAAAACGTTGGTGATCTGTCGTTGGTGAACTGTTGGCTGCGCTCCGAACGGTTCGCACCCGCCATGGCGCCTCGCGCCTGTCGCCGCTCATTCCTACTTCCTCCTCCCCTACTCCCTTCTCCCTCCTTCCCTCCTCCCTAGTCCCTCGCCGCAGTCGTCTTCATGGATCCGTGGCGCTTGAACCAGCTCATCATGTACAGCTGAGTGCGCATGAAGTTGGATGGCTTGGAACCGGTGCCATGATACTCTCCCTCGAAGCGAAGCAAGGACGTCGGTACACCGCGCATCTTGAGAGCCGCATAGTACTCGTCCGACTGCGTGATCGGTGTACGCAGATCCAGCTCACCCGTCATGATGAGGGTGGGCGTCTTCACGTTCCCGACGTACATGAGCGGCGACTGCTTGAGCCACTGTTCGGGCTTCTCCCAGAAGGGTGCCTCGAAGAAATTGTGCGTGAATAGCGGAACGTCCGTCTGGCCGGCGAAGCTGAGCCAGTTCGTCACCGGGCATCGAACCGCCGCCGCCGCGAAGCGCGTCGTGTGCCCGATCACCCAACTGGACAACACACCGCCGCCGCTGCATCCGCCCACGAACATGTTTCGCTGATCGATGTACCCGCGGCCCAAGAGCGTGTCGACACCTGCCATGAGGTCGTCGTAATCCACACTGGGATATGCACGGTCGATAGCGTTGCCGAAGGTGGTGCCGTAGCCCGTACTACCCCTGGGGTTGGTGTACAGCACGACGAAACCATTTGCGGCGAAGTTCTGGAACATGTAGTCGAAGCCCACGTCGTACATCGCGGTCGGGCCCCCGTGTATTTCGAGGATCAGCGGATACTTCTTCGACGCGTCGAAGGACGGCGGCTTGACGATCCAGCCCTGCACCTTCGTGCCGCCCGTCGACGTATACCAGACTTCCTCGACGGCGCCGAGCTTCTTGCCTCTGAGCATGTCCTCGTTCACGCGAGTAAGCTGAGTGACCGTTCCCGCGCCGCCGGTCCCTTTGGGGCCTGAAAGTCTTATGCTCACGACGTCATCTGGTTCGTGTGGCGTGCTGCGCACGCCGGCACCGATCCCGTTCCTCGCAACCGAATTGAGGGAGACAGTCTGCACGCCCGAAGTCACCGGTTTGACGGCTCCCCCGCCGATCGGACTGTGGAAGACGTTTACCGATCCGCGGTCCTCGGAAACGAAGAACAGACCGCTTGCGTCGCTCGCCCATTGAACTCCCCTGGCGTCACGGTCGAAGTCGCCGGTGATCTTCCTGGTCCCGCTGCCATCAATGTTCATCGTGTACAAGTCGGACACGCGGTAGATCTGCCTGGTGGCGGGATACCCTGTGAACGCGACCATCCTCCCGTTTGGTGATACCACGGGTGACGTCCAGATACCAGCTTCAGCCGTGAGTCGCCGGAGCGTCCCTTTGTCCACATCCACGGAATAGATGTTGGACTCGCGGTAGTTCATGTCAGCGGTGGAGTCACTGAACCCATCGACAACGATCGTGCGGCCATTGGGCGTCCAGTCCCACGCCACGGCCTCGCCGAGGCCGTCGAAGCGCGCTCCCACGGTCCAGTTTCCAGATGTGATCTGACGCGGAGAGCCGCCCTCGGCCGACACGACGAACAGGTGGGTGCTTCCGGTTTCGGAGAAGCCGCGGCGGTCCTGTCTGTAATGCAGCTGTTCGACGAGCCGGGGGGTCCCGGTCCACTTGGCGCCCTTGGGTGCCGCCGGGAGGTCGATCTTCCACTCGGCGGGTTTGGGGACGAACATGGTGAAGCCGATTGTCTTGCCATCAGGAGACCAGCGCAGATTGCCTGGCGACTCCATGACACGGGTTATCTGTGACGGCGCGCCCTCGACGTCCATCCAGCGAACGAAAATCTGCGAGCCCTTGGGCTCACCTTCCGCCAGATACGCAATTCGTTTCCCGTCTGGCGCCCATCGCGCGCCCGCGCCCTTGCCGAGGAACCGATTGCGGGAGCCATCGGCGCGCATTATCCACAACGCCGATTCCCATTTGTCCTCCAGCGTGTTGACCCACCGGCGCGTGTAGACTATGTGCGACGCATCGGGTGAGATCTGAGGGTCCCCGACGCTTTCAAGGTCAAGGTAGTGCTGGACGGTGAGAAGCGTGTCGGACGGAGTTTCCTGCGCGGCGAGCGCCAGCGGAGAAGCGAGCGCCAGGCTCAGGAACAGGATCGGTGCGCGCAAAGCGTGGAATTGCATGGCGTTCCCCATGGTCGAAGGCGTATCGCGAGACTCGGGAAAGTAGTGTTTTCCCGGGCGACTGTCCATGCGAGGTCGACCATGCCGGCGGTCGTCGCCACGATCAGCGGAAAGCCCAAACGCGGCGTTAATCCGTGATCGCGACTGGGTTGCCGAACTTCTTCCCGAGATCTGTGAGATACGCGTCGATCGTCGCGTGATGCGAGAATACGAACCTCGACATGAAGCGGTAAATAGGGTTGTAGACTTCGCCATCCTCGGTGATGCGTAACTGCGTTCCGCCTCCATCGGCTGGGGTCAGCTCGTAGGTCCACTTACCACCGAATGGAAGCGACTTGTCGGCAATGCGCGTGATGAGACGTTGTCCCGGCAGCGCTTCGTTCACGCTGTACAAAATCGAGCCATCGCTTCCGATTTCGCGAAAGCTCTGTGCGCCTGTCGTGCGATCGACCATTTCGACCCGCTGCACCTTCGAACGCCATTGCGGGAACTCCTCGAACTTCGTGATTGCCTCAAACACGGTTTCGGGAGGCGGCGTGTAGGTCGCTTGTCGTGATGCACGGTGCCGCACGGGCAGGCTCCATCCGACCACAACTACGAGCAGCACGAGAGCGGCGAGAATGCCGAGGACTATAAGTATGATCTTCATTCGGCACCTTGAGATGCGAGCGACTTGGGGGAGGCGCGACGATCGCACCCCGCTGCCAGCGCACTCATGCCGCGCGCGACGCTGCGGAGCTCGGCGGGGGTGAGCAGCTCGAGTACTGCCCGGAGACGCGGCGTTTCGAGCACCGACGTTTCGCGAATTGCGGCAGCGCCGGTCGCGGTGAGGAGAATTCCCACTCCTCCTCGTTTCCCGGCCGCGGCTCCACGAGCTATCTGGCGAGTGTAGCCGAGCGCAGTCAATCGCTTGAGCGCTTCCGAGAGCGTCGAACGCGCGACGTTCAGGTGCGCCGCGAGCCGCGCGGGCGTCGTGATGGATTGTTGGTCGAGGTGTGCGAGAATCGACGCGTCGCGAGCGGAAAGATGATGCACCGTCGATCGTTTGCGCTGGTGTCGAGTGTGACAGGCAAGGTAGACCTGCGGATACGCTACCTGGACAATCCGGAGAGTGCGTTCGAGGCTCATGGTTCCAACGTATGTCAGCCATGAGTAATTCGTCAAAACGAACAACGTGACAGGAGAGCGTTGCTATCGCGACGGCGCCACTGTCTCGCCCAGGATGAATGACGCTAGCTTTGTCGCATTATTCCTGCGTCCATGCAGTCGTCCTCGCGCGTCATCGCGGAGCTGTTTACGTTGAGGCCGAATGATTAGCCATCGACGTCAGATCCTGCTGGCCGGCCACTCTTCGCTTGTCGTGCATCTCTGGCAAACGTTTTTGTTGTATGGAAGCTCCAGTTCCAAAGCGCCGGACTGGCCACACGGCATGACAGCGTCACGGTGAACGCACTCCATACCAGTGCATCGCACCCATGAAAAGCCGCAGCTCGTTCGCAGGCGCATCGCCGGCGCTGAACGTCAGCCTGCACGCGTCAGAGTCGGTTTCACACGCGAATTCTCCGTCGCCGAGGTACCGCAGCGCTGTCGTCGGCCCGGGCGGTGGCATCTCGAGCCAGAGCTGTCCACCGCGTTCGACGACGTTCACCGGAAAGGGCCCGATATCGTATCTGCCCTCGAAGCGCCGCTTCTCCTCCCGAAGTAGTACTCGCTCACGCAGGTTGGGAGTGGGCAGGCCGAGCAGGCGGCGCGCAATGCCACGCTCGATAGATTCGCTACGCACGTCTCCACGATTGGTGAGCACTACCACGGTGAACCCGGACTCTGGATAGTACGCGGCGCTGGCGGAGAATCCGAGCATCGCGCCGTTGTGGGCCACCTTGCGCCGCCCATCGAGCGTGACCAGTGACAGGCCAAAGCCGTAGTCCGCCTCGCGACTGCCTTCAATCCGCGTGGGTGCGCTCATCATCTCATACGATAGCGGAGTCACGACGCGTCCTGACGCAAGCAGTCGAGTCCACCTCGCCACGTCCAGCGCATTACCGCACAATCCCCCGTCGCCGCGGATCCAGTTCATGTTCTCGGGTGCCGCCGGAGCGACGGTCCCATCTCGCAGCACATGTCCGCGCGCCTCGCCGGCATCCTGCGGCAATGGCGTGCAGTGACGCAGGGAATGGAGACCCAGCGGCCGGAAGAGCTCGTCGGCCAGAGAGCGCTCGTATGGTCTGCCTGTGACGCGCTCGATCAGGAGCGCGAGGATCAGGTAATTCGCGTTGCTGTATGACCATCTGGAAGCGGGGACGAAATCGACGGGGGCCTGCCGCAGGATGACAGCTAACTCTCCGGAGCTCCGGCTCAGGTCCTCGATACCGGCTTGATATTCGGGCATGGTGAATGGTTCGCGAATGCCCGACGTGTGGTTGAGAAGGTGCCGCACGCGTATCTCAGTCGGCAGCCGGCTAAATTCCGGCAGATGCCTGATCACAGGGTCATCCAGGGACAGAAGACCTCGCTCCGCTAGCCGAAGCACGAGCGCCCCCAGCATTTGCTTGCTGATCGAGCCGAGCTGGAATACCGTCGTGGCGGCCACAGGCACCTGGTGTTCCGGGTCCGCGAATCCGTAGCCCCGCGCGAGAAGGGTGTTGTCGCCCTGGAGGACCACGAGAGACAGGCCGGGCGTCTTGCGCTCACGAAGTGCAGCCGTCGCCATGGAGTCAACCGCGCTGAGTGTGCTGACAGACGGGGTGACACTGGGAGACTGCAGTCTTGAGCTGCAGCCGAGCGTCAGAAATATCACCAGGAGGCCGCGGCTCAACGAAATCGAGGCAACTCCTTCTCTGGAAACATCAAGACTGTTCGTCCGCCGGAGGCATCGGTCCAGGCGGAGGCGGGGGCAGCTCCGGCCGCCACCAGAGATCGGGTGCTGCCGGTTCAGGTTGTTCCGCGCCCACGTTCTCAGCGCCGATCCGCGCGAAGATGAAGTTCTCCGAGGCCACCGGTGATCCCGCCTGTCTGCGCAACATCGCAAGCTGCCCGGCGTGAGTCATGGCGTCTGACAGCGGTCCCTGGAGGAACTGCTGGTCCGTGATCCGTGCCTCGAGCGCCGGGTCGGCGAAGTCTTTACGCAGAGCCGCGAGCGTCGCGTGAAACCGAAGCACTTCCTCGCCTAGCGTGGGAAGACGGGGGGGTGCGAAGGTGCCGCCGTGGAGCATCGTCCGCGCGTAGCCAATTACGCCGGTCATATGCCAAACGAGCTCGTGGGGGGTCCGCACATGCGTGCCGGCGCGAAAGTCCGCGAAAGCAGATGGTGCTCCGCGCAGCGCCTTCTGGGTGCGGTACGCCAGGGCGGCGAGGAAGTGCTGAAGAAGAAGGCGCGATTCCGTCACTGTCGCTCCTTTGAGGCGATATGAGAATGTTCTGCGGTGGCCAATTATAGCCTGACTACAAACACCGTCGCGAGCCAACGCAGAGCTTTTCTCCGAAGCAACGCACGGCGAAACCCAATGCTATCTCGCGCACCCGATGGGGGCCACCAACTCACGGCCGCCGAGCGCTATCTTCCGCCATCGCAGCCGCTGCCTCTCCGCCTTTACCCGACGCCGGTTTTGATGAAGCTCTGGATCGATGCGGACGCCGCTCCGCTGGACGTCAAGGA
>JACDCM010000159.1 GCA_013817545.1 Gemmatimonadaceae bacterium
GTCTACGGCTTCAGCGCGTTGTCGATGCGAACGATCACGTCCTCCAGATGGATCCGCGTGTTCCGGTCTCGCACTCCGCGTGCGAGCGCCGCGCGCGATTCAACCCGAAGCAACTTCAACTGATCCCGGATCAACGGCCGGATGTCGGACTGAGTGATCCTGAGCTCTCCATTGAGACGCGGATCGGTGTCACTGCCCACACGAAGATCGCCCGACCTCGGCGGACTCCAGCCCGCGTTGTCGGCAACCTTGAGCAGATGGTGCGCTTGCGCGAGGTACGCGCGCTGAAGATTGCGCCGGTAAGTGTCCACCGGCCGTCCGGCTTTGACCTCGCGCCAGATCGCGGTCCGCGCGTCATCCAGCATTTGCGTCGGTGTATACGCGCTGGCGCCGTCGAACGCTTCGTGCTCGATCATGCGCGCGATACGGGCATGGTTGAGCAGTCGCTGCACTGCGAGCTCCTGGTAGGCGCGGATGCGTTCGACGGCACCGGCGTGCTCGAGCAGTCGCAGCACATTGGCGTTGAGCGCCCAGGAAGGAGTGGCAAGCACCTGTTCGTCGATGAACTGCATCGCCTTGCGCTGATACGCGGGCTCAACAGGAGTGTACACCAGGCCTGCTTCACCATAGCGCTTGTGATGCGTCCACGAGCCGCCCACGGCCGCGGCCGCATGCTCGGCATAGCGATTCCACTGCGTCAGTGCCTGGAGATAGTGGTTCTCCAGCTCGTAGTAGTCATCACCCTCGCGCAGGAGCCACGGGAGCAGACTGTCCACCATCACCTTGAGGTTCTTCATGCCGAGCGATGCGGCCTCGACCGGATCGGCGCTGATCCCCTCGGTCATGCGATACGGATCCCACTCCTCATCCATGCCGAACTGCGCCGACGCGAACCTGAACCATGGCTTGTCGGCGCGCTCGGTGATCCACTTGTGCAGGGTGGCCGTCTCTGCATCCGGTGTTTTCGCCTCGATGATCGGACGGTAGCCCCAGTACACCGCCCAACGATCCCAGACACCCATCCTTCGCTCGGGCGGCACGCTGTCTCCAGGTTGCGCTGCGTAGTTGAAGCGCGTGCGGCCGACGGAGGAGCCCGAGTGCCCCATGCGGCGCACGAAGTCGGGGTTCCGGATGGAATCGACCGGAAAGACGAAGTTGGCCCGCTGGTTGTGCGGGAGGCCCACCGAATGGGCGGTCTCGTGCGACGTCACATACCGGATCGCCTCGCCCATGAGGTCATCGGGCAGCCGTGAGGTGCGATACCGCTTGTCGACGGCGGCCGTTGCCACCTGCGAGAGCAGCTGCCAGCGCATCCGCTCAGCGACCGCCTCGTACATGTTGGTGTGCGCGCGCAGGACCTCACCGCTGCGCGGATCGACGACGTCGCCACCGGAGTTCGCGGAACGAACCGTTGTGGGCACGTACCGCAGGACCGAATGGCGGGCATCGAGCAGCGAGAACGCCGGGTCCTGCTGCGGCGTCGGAGCCCGGCGCACCTGGATCGCGTTCTTGAATCCCGCGTCCTCAAATGCGCCGTTCCATTCGAGGATGCCGGCTTCGATGTAGGGAACCCACTTCTCGGGTGTAGCGGGATCGATGTACCAGATCCATGGCTTCACCGGCTCGACGAGCTCGCCGCGCAGAAACGCCGCGGTGTCGCGCGGCTCGAGCCGGTACCTGCGCACGTACTGTTCCGCGCGCACCCCCTGAAAATCGCGAGAGTAGTTGGTGCGCTCGACGCTGATGAATCCGACACGTTCGTCCCAGAGGCGTGGCATCATCGGCTTCGCGGGCAGGAGAATCATCGAGTGATTCACCTCGTAGGACAGCGCACCGCCGCGGGCATTGCTCGGCGGCTGATCGGCGGAGTAGCTCTGCACCACTCGAACCTCGACATTGGTGGGAAAGCTGCGAGCGAACTCCAGCCAGCTGCGATCGCGCTCATACTTGCGAACGGCGAGCGTCGTGCGCTGAGCCCGTGGCAGCGTGAACGCCGGGTGCTCGCCGACGTACAGCTCGGTGACGTTGACGACGCTGCTCCGATCTCCGCGCGCGGCGACGGGAAAGGAGTGGAGCACGGGCGCGAAGTTCTGCTGCTCGACCGCGATGGAGCGCGCCGAACCCGAGTCAGCGGTCGTTTGGTGCGACGTGGCGCGCAGGTGAACCTGATCTCCGCGACGCTCCCACCGGACCGCGAGGTTCGGCGCCATGTTGGCACCAACCTGCGAGAGGCCGTCCTGGACCTGCCCGTAGCGCGACATGATCATCATCTCGCGGCCGAGCAGCGAATCGGGGATCTCGAAGAAGAGGTTTGTGTCGACGCGGTGAACGTCAAACAGCCCGCGCTCGGCCTTGCCGGTAGCGGGGATGACCGCTGAATAGGGACGCGGTTGCGCGCCAGCGGGCGTCGACTGTGCGGTGGTGAGCGCAAACGCGACGACGGCGAGCGCGGGGCGAAGCAGGATTCGGCGCATCGGCTGGATCGGATATGGAGAAAGGACAGTTATGGGCGTGAGGCAGTGGCACCGACGCCGAATTTACGGCGCGGCCTTGAGGGGTGTAAGCTGACGCCCGCGCGCCATTCGCAGCAACTTAAGGTCATGCGCGCGTTTAACCGGCGCGAGCGTCGGACTCTTCGTGAGCGCGGTCGATTCGACGAAGGACACGACACGGATTGCTGACGGCGACGACACCCGGCGGTAGCGACCTGGTGACAACGCTCCCCGCACCGACCACGGTGTCATCCCCGATGGTCACACCGGGCAAGATGACCGAGCCACCTCCGACCCAGACGCGCGATCCAATGGTGATTGGCCGGGCGAACTCCGCACCGGAGGTCCGCGCGACCGGATCAAGCGGGTGCGTCGCCGTATACAGCTGCACTGCGGGGCCGAGCTGGGTTTGTTGGCCGATGGTGATGGTACTGCAGTCCAGAAAGACACAGTTGAAGTTGATGAAGACCTCGGCACCAAGAATGATCTGCGTTCCGTAGTCACAGAAGAACGGTGGCTCAATGACGGTGCCGACCCCTACCGCGCCGAGTAGTTGTACGAGTACGTCCTTCCGCTGTGGACGGGCAGCGGGGTCGAGGGCGTTGTACGATTGCCGCAGCAGCCCTGACCCGAGCGAGGACGCTCACCAACTCATTCACCTGCGATTCGGTGAAGATCCCGTCCGGCCCTCTGGGTGTGACGTCTGTAAACGGTGATTCGTAAAGCAACGCCGCACCCATCACGCCGTGCTCTGTGAGATGATCCACGATCAGATTCACGAACTCGATCTGGTTGGCGTCCAGCTTCTTTCCTGCGAGGAATCCGGCATTACCGCGAGTTGCTGGAAACGCAGAAAACGTCGAGATTGGTTGCTCGCGATCTGAGGCCCGAACCTTCCCAACCGAATTAGTAGCCCGGGAAACGCGTCGTGGAGCCGCGGACCGAGGTCGACACCGCGGACGGATTCCCCACGACAGCGCGCCCCGATACGATCTGAATCGGAGTGCGTAACGGCGAGCCGGAGAAGGGCTCCGCCGGCTTTGGTGACTCCGGATTTGACGCGAAGGAACTAACCGACACGTTGTCGAAGGGCCGTTCAGTCACAGTTTCTGGATTGCCCCCCAATCAGAACCCGTCCACAACGCATGAAACTGAATCTCACTGTTCGGACTCGACTTGCTGCCCAACTCGTAAGTGCCGCACTCGTGCTAGCGTGTACAGACCCAGTCTCGCCGCCAGGCGGTCGCGACGCGCGACCAATCTTATTCATCGGGCGTCCGGATATGGTGGGCGGGAATAGTGGCGAGCCTGTGATCTACGCTGTGCGGGGCGATGGCTCCGGGTTGAGGGTACTCGCTACCGGCTCAGGCCAGGCCCTCTATCCCGCCTGGTCTAGGGATGGCGCACGCGTCGCCTTCACCAGCGGCGACGATCTCTGGATCATGAATGGAGATGGGAGCGATCCACGTCGTGCCTCGATCGGGTTCCCTTCCTGCGCCTACGGTTACAGGGACATCACGTGGGCGCCCACCGGCGACCGTCTCGCCGCCGAGTGCCTTTTTAATACCTCCGTCTTCAACCTGACGTCAGGCGCGTCATACTCCCTTTCTACTCTCCTCGGCACGGGGATCTGGCGCGCGGACTGGTCCCCGGATGGCACGCGACTGGCCTTCAGCGACCCATTCGGTCCAGACGTGTCAGAAGTGGGCGTCGATGGCACCGGGCTGAGGCTGCTGCTTGCAGAGGCATCCGAGCCGGCCTGGTCGTCGGACGGGCGCCAACTCGCCTTCGTCTCGAGCGACGGAGGTCGCCAATCCATCTACATAGCGAATATTGACGGTTCGAATCGTCGGTCCGTGACAGCACCTGATTCTATCAGCGCCGACGAGGGTCCAACGTGGTCTCCAGATGGGCGCTGGCTCGCCTTCCATCGGCGGTCAGTTCTCTGCGCCATCGTCGGGAAACCGCCTGAGCGCACCTGCATCCCGCACTGGAGCCTCTATGTCGTTCGGCTAGACGGAACCGGATTGCGCCGCCTGACTCCAGATTCTCTGCAGGCCACCCGTCCCTCGTGGTAGCGACCGCGCACGATGCGCTAGCGGTACGCCGCGGAGTCGGGCAGGGACGCTCTCGCGAGCCGCCGCCGGCGTCATGGGGCCGCGGAGGTAGCTGGACACCCACATCGTCCACCACATCCAGTTCCTCGCCACCGAGGGGTTTCGTCGTGCTGTCGAACGTCATCACCAAGAGTTCGAAGCCCTTAAGTCTGCGGCTGTTCTTGCTTTTTCGCCCGATCGGCGTCCGCCTCCGCCCACACCCGCTCCAGATCGCCAGGCGAGACGTGCACCGGCGCTCCGGCGAGAATCCCCGTCACATTCCGGAAAGGACGTCCCATCCGCATGCCGCCCTTGTCAATTGTGAATTCGCGAATGGCCTTGTCGTGCGCCGAGCCGCGCATCTTGAGCACGGTGAGCCCGCGCTTCATCTCGCCGAACATCTCCACGTAGCGTAGCAGGATGATTGAATCGGTAAGAGTGGAGATGTGCGTGGCCGTGATGGAGTCACCCCCCATCAGGTTCTCCGTGGTTGAGGTGAAGAGCGTCGTGATCTCCTGGTGTTTGACAAAGGAGGTGAGGCCGATGACGAACTCGCGAAACGCCTTCGGCGAGCCCACGTGCTCCAGCGCCGAGAGGCTGTCGAGGGCGACGCGATGCGGCTTGAAGTCACGAATCGCCGCCTGAATGATTACGAGCCAGTCCTCCAGCCCCGACACATCCGGATAATCGCAGACTACGCGGAGCTGACCGTCGCGCTCCATCCGGTCGAAATCGAAGCCCCAGCCACTGGCGTTACGCACCAGCTGGTCGCGGCTTTCCTCGAAGGCGAGCAGCAGGCAGCGTTCGCCATTGCTGGCGCCGCCCTGAAGAAACTGGGTGACGGTTAGAGTCTTTCCCGTGCCGGTCGCACCCGAAACGAGAGTCACTGAATCGCGAAAGAGCCCTCCCCCGCACATCTCGTCCAGCGACTGGTTGCCGGACGAGATTCGAACGTTCGACGACTTCATGCTCAGGTGCATCGCGGACAGCGGGATGACGATTACCCCGCCCTCGGGCACGATGGTGAAGGGATACTCTCCCTTCTGGTGATCGCAGCCGCGGAACTTGAGGATCTCGATCGTCCGGCGACGGCTCTCGTCCTCGAGGACGTTGCGCAGGATCATGACATTGTCGGCGATGAACTCCTCCACCCCGAAACGGGCTATCGGACCGTAGTCATCGGTGCGCTCGGCCGTGAGGACCGCGGTGACATTCATCGCCTTGAGCGCCGACGCGATGCGAAAGAGCTCGCTCCGCACGATCGACTGGTCGGAGAACTGGGAGAAAACCGCCCCCAGCGAGTCGACCGCCACGCGCTCCGCCTTCACCTTGCGAACAGCGTGCTGAACGCGCGCCAGTAATGCGCCCAGGTCGAAGCTCCCTGCCTCGACCGTCTCAGTCATTGGATCGGGAGACGCGTCGACGAACGCCAGTTTGCCATCGGCTTCCCACTTCTCGAGATCCCAACCGAAGCTCAGCATGTTCTTGCGAATGTCCGTAGCCGACTCCTCGAAGGTGACGAACACCGCGGGAATGCCTTGTTCGATGCCCGCCCCCAGGAACTGAACGGCGAAGATCGTCTTCCCGCTTCCCGCGGTACCGGAGATGAGCGTGGTACGGTTTCGCGGGAGGCCGCCCTTGGCAATAATGTCGAAGCTCGAGATCCCGGTGGCGATCTTCTCCACCGGCATGTGCTTTCGCTCGGCGGTCACTGCGCAGCCCCGGCGTTGCCGGCGTCGCCGCTGCGCTCCAGATGTACCTCCAGTCCCAGCAGCACTTTCTCCTTGTCCGACAGATCGCCGATCACTCGCCGAAGCGGAAGCGGCAGCGATTTTATGAGCGTTGGGGTGGCGAGGATCTTCTCGTCCTCGGCCAGTTCGGGGAACTGAAGCACATCGATGATCTCGAGGTCATACTGCCCCTCGAGCTCCTGCTCGCAGATGCGGCGCAAGTTGGCGATGGCGGTGCCGGTGCGCGAGCTCGCGCCGGTCACGAACAGCCGCAAGAGATACTTGGACAGGGCTCCTCCCGGGATATAGCGTCGGCGTCGTGTAGGTCGCATCAGAGTCATCATTTCGCAGACGACATAGTGGCTGGGCCCGCCAGTTGCATTACCTGAGCCATGCGGCTATTGCTGGGAACGTTCCCTCGGCCGCGCCCCACCGAAGGGCAACTCCCGCTTTCTAACGGCAGGGCCTAACATGACCGAGAGCGCCTTAACCTCCGCGACTCCCCAGGACGCCCCGGGATCCCGGGACCAGAATCCGAGAGGCCAGCTCCGCGCGATCATCGAGAGTCTTGCGGATGGCATCGTCATCGTCGATCGCGCTGGCGTCATCCGTTTCGCCAACCCGGCGGCTGCCGGTCTTTTTACCCGGACCCCGGAAGCGCTCGTCGGCACTCCTCTTGGAACTCCCCTGACGGCCGGAGAGACGACGGAGATGGAGATCGTCCGGCGCGGTGGCGGTGAGGTCATTTATGCCGAGCTTCGGGTGGTCGACACGGAGTGGGAAGGTGAGACCGTCGAGCTCGTGTCGCTTCGCGACGTCACCGACCGCAAGTACGCCGAAGAGCGATCGAGACAGCTCTCGCACGAGCGGGAGGCCCGGCTCGAGGCGGAGTCAGCAAGCCGTGCGAAGTCGGATTTCCTAGCCATCATGTCGCACGAGCTCCGCACGCCGCTCAACGCCATCCTTGGCTACTCGGAGCTGATCGAGACCGGGATATCGGGGGATGTGAGCGACAAAATCCGCGATCAAATCGGCCGGATTCGGCGGAGCGCCAGGCATCTGCTGGAACTCGTAAACGACATACTTGATCTCGCCAAGATAGAGGCGGGCCGTCTCTCAGTCGCGAGTGCGCCGGCGGCCGTGTATGAAGCTATCGCCTCGGCGATCACGCTGATCCAACCCCAGGCTGAAGCGAGAAACCTTGCGGTGGTAGTGGTTCCTGGTGCCGACGGGCTACCGGCATACCTTGGCGACGACGAGCGTGTCCGACAGATTCTCGTGAATATCCTGTCGAACGCCGTGAAATGCACGGAGCCCGGAGGGAGGATCACGGTGGATGGTACGATCACGACGGCGCCGGATCCGGGCGCGCGGTTGCAGCCGCGGAGGGCACATATTCGGCTCAGAGTAACTGATACCGGGAGCGGCATTGCTCCCGACAAGCTGAGGGCGATCTTCGAGCCTTTCGTGCAGGCCGAGTCCGGTCACACACGCACGCGTGACGGAAGCGGACTCGGTCTCACGATCGGGCAACGGTTGGCGCGTGCGATGGGTGGCGACCTGACTGTGGAGAGCAAGCTGGGAGAGGGGTCAACATTTACCCTCTGGCTTCCTGCTGATGGCGCCGGCGCCGAGGATGTGCACGCTGATGACGCGGCCGTCGAGACAGCGGAGATCGAGCACGGCACGACCCCCACGGAGCGCACCCGTGGCCCGCGGCGCGACCTCAGGGGCCTGGGCGAAGTCGCGAAAGGCATGCTGTCGCAGCTCTCACCACTGATCGAATTGGTGGTTGGGCGCATTCGGTGCGACCCGACGATGCCGATGGCGGCGGGGCTCCGAACTTCGCAGGTTACCGACCACTTGTCAACGTTGCTCGCGGACATCGCCGATGCGCTGCTGGTTGTCGAGGAAGCGGCGGGTGACCCTTCTTCGCAGCTCGAGGACGCGATGGAGATTCAGAGACTCGTAGCCGAGCGGCACGGTGCGCAGCGCGCGCGGCTTGGGTGGACGGAGGCGGCGATGCGGCGCGAGTTCATGATCATCAGGGAGGAGTTGGAGCGAGTGGTCCGAGGCTCAGTGCCGGCAGATGGTGCGCTAGACGCGGGCGAGGCTGTGGCGACGGTCAACCGGTTCATCGACCAGGCGGAATACCTCGCCGTGCGTGCGTTCGAGAAGGCGCGGGAGGACTGAGGCTGCGAAGCGCAGTTGTGCTCTCTCTTCTGCGATTCCTCATTGCGGTCATGCCGACGCTCGAAGCGCCTTTGAACTACCTGAAAGATCAGCGCGCCAACGCAAGCAGTCTATCCTCCCAGGATAAGTCGGGCTCTGGACGCTGCTGTTGCTGGTACCAGCGATAGGTCTCGCGCAAACCATCTTCCAGCGGAGTCAGATCGAGACCAAGCTCCCGACCTCGGCGGACTCCAGCCTGGGTTGTCGGAAACCTTGAGCAGGTGGTGCGCTTGAGCGAGGTACGCGCGCTGAAGATTGCGCCGGTAAGTGTCCACCGGCCGTCCGGCCCGAGC
>JACDCM010000012.1 GCA_013817545.1 Gemmatimonadaceae bacterium
CTTCGCAGGCAAAGTCGCGCTCGTCACCGGTGCGTCGAGCGGTTTGGGGCTCGCCATTGCAACCGAAATGGCAGCCGAGGGCGCGACTGTGGCTATCGTCGCGCGGCGCAAAGCAGAGCTGGAGCGCGCTGCAACGTCCATAATGGGCGCGACGCGGGCGCGCGTGCTTCCCCTTCCGGGGGATGTCACGAGTGCAGACGACGTGAGCAGCTGTGTAGCTCGCATCACGGAGTCGCTCGGCCCGATCGACATACTGGTCGCGAATGCGGGAGGGCCGCCGTCGACCACTTTCGCAACAACCTCCGAGGATCAGTATCGGGCCGCGTTTGAGTTGAACCTGCTCTCCTCAATTCGCCTTGCGCACGCTTGTGTCCCCGGAATGCGGGAACGGCGGTGGGGGCGCGTAATTTTCGTGACATCGATGGCGGCCAAGCAGCCGGTAGCAGGACTGCTGCTTTCGAACACGGCGCGCGCGGGCCTGCTGGGGTTCGCGAAGACACTCGCGACGGAGTGCGCTCCGGACAATGTACTGGTCAATACAGTGATGCCCGGTCATTTCAACACGCAGCGGGCGATAGACCTGGCGAATATGCGCGCGGAGCGGGAGGGACGACCGGTGGACGAGCTCCTGACTGCGCGCGTTCGGGGGATCCCGCTCGGTCGCGCGGGCGAGGCTACGGAGTTTGCCGCGGTTGTGACTTTTTTGGCGAGTGAGCGCGCGAGTTTCGTAACGGGGGCGGCTGTGCAGGTGGATGGGGGGCAGATTTTGGGGATTATCTAGACAATGGTCCTGCCCGCAACGAGTTGAGCGCAGGACCATTATTTAAGTCGTCCGAAAGCACTGCACTCGTTGCGCACGCATCCATCGCATGCGACCTTTCCACGCGCTTTGCCCCTCTCGCACATAAAATCCCGCGTGAAAGCCCTCGTCAAACAATCGGCAGGATCAGGTTTTGTCCTGAAAGATGTCCCCGAACCCAGCATCCGCGATGACGAAGTGCTGATTCGCGTACGACGGGCGGGTGTGTGCGGTACCGACGTTCACATCTACGAGTGGGACGACTGGGCAAAGGGGCGCTGCAAGCCGCCGTTCGTAGTCGGGCATGAATTTGCCGGCGAAGTTGCGCAGGTGGGCAAGCTCGTCACCGACGTTCGGGAGGGAGACCGCGTTACGGCCGAGGGCCACATCGTCGATGGACGCTGTCTCCTTTGCAGAACCGGGAACGCGCACGTCTGCCCCTACACCAGGATCATCGGCGTTGACCGCGATGGCTGTTTCGCGGAGTACATATCGATGCCCGGCACGAATGTTTGGCATCTGGACGATAACATCTCCTTCGACATCGGCGGTATCCACGACCCGATGGGCAATGCCTTTCATACGGCCCTAACCGCGGACATTCCGGGTGCGACGGTTCTGATAACTGGCTGCGGGCCGATCGGGATCTTCGCTGTCGGCATCTGCGCAGCCGCCGGCGCCTCGCGCATCATCGCGAGTGACGTGAACGATACGCGGTTAGCGCTAGCCAAGACGATGGGCGCGCACGACGCTGTGCACCCCGAGGAAGCGGAGGCTACCGTCAAGCGCTGGACGAATGGGCTCGGCGTGGACGTCGTCCTTGAAATGTCCGGCGTTCCATCCGCAATCCATCAGGCGTTCGCTCTGGTGCGCGTTGGCGGTCGAGTCCAGATGCTCGGCATTCCCGCCAAGCCGATTGATGTCAACTTCGCCACTGAAATCATCTTCAAGGGCATCACGATCTACGGTGTGGTGGGCCGCCGCATGTACGATACGTGGCATCAGATGACTCGTTTCCTGCGATCGGGGGAGTTTGACCCGACGCCCGTCATCACTCACCGATTCCCGCTCGAAGAGATTGACGAGGCCATGCGGGTGATCAAGAGCGGCGAGGCGGGAAAGGTCATCCTGGAGATAGCTTAGTACGGGGACAAGGGACGAGGGACAAGGGACAAGGAAACTGAAACAGACACCAACGAGTCCGAATGAACAGTCGATTCGAAGCCGAGCTTCAGTCCACCATCCAGCAGCTGAAGGACGATCGAGTCTACAAGCGGCTGAATTATCTCGAGTCACCGCAGGCCGCTCACGTGCTCATGGAAGGGCGCGGTGAGGTTCTGATCTTCTCTTCCAACAACTACCTCGGCCTCGCTGACGAGCCGAGTGTTGTCGAGGCCGGTAGACTGGCGCTGGAGAAGTTTGGAGCGGGCACCGGCAGCGTGCGTTTCATCTGCGGTACTTTCACGATCCATCGCGAGCTCGAGGAAGCGTTGGCTCGCTTGGTCGGAACGGAATCCTCGATGTCCTACGTCTCGGCCTGGAACGCGAACGAGGGGCTAACGTCTACCATCGTTCAGGAGGGCGATTTCGTCATATCCGACGCGCTCAACCATGCGTCCATTATCGACTCCATGCGACTCGCCAAGTCCATCACAAAGTGCACGACCGGCGTGTACAAGCATTCGGACATGGACGACCTGCGCGCCAAGCTGGCCGACAACCGCGGTGCACGGCGGAAGCTCATCTGGACGGACGGTATTTTTTCCATGGAGGGAGCGATCGCAAAGCTTCCGGATATCCTCCAGATCGCGCGCGAGAACAACGCAGTTGTGGTCATGGATGACTCGCACGCTACAGGGGTGCTCGGCAAGGCCGGACGCGGTACCGCCGAGCACTTCGGGCTGCTGGGGGAAGTCGACATCATCACGTCGACACTCGGTAAAGCGCTCGGTGGCGCGGCCGGCGGTTTCGTTGCGGGGAGCTCCGCGCTGACCGACTACCTCACACAGCGCTCCCGTCCGCAGCTCTTCTCGAATGCTCTGCCGCCGACGGTCGCGGCTTCATCGTGCGCGGCTGTACGGTTCATCGAGCACCACCCGGATCGCATTGCCACGCTGCACGACAACGCGCGCTATTTTCGCGAAGGAATTGTCGAAGCCGGCTTTACACCGCTCGCCGGAGAAACGCCCATCGTACCCATCATTGTCGGCGAAACGGCACTCGCGATGCAGATGAGCGACATGATGCTGGACGAGGGAGTGTTCGTAACAGGATTCGGATTTCCGGTGGTGCCGCAGGGGCAGGCCCGAATCCGCTGCCAACTTTCGGCCGCGCACTCGAAAGCGGACGTCGACTACGCAATCGGGGCGTTTCTCAGGGTCGGGCGGAAACTGAAGCTGGTGTAGAAGGGGGAACTACTCCTCGCTGGTCACTCCTCCACCGTCCGCGTAGCAGCGAATCTCAACAATCAGTCGCCGCCAGCTCGCAACATCGTCGCTCTCGACTTTGGCCACCGTCGCCGCCGCGCGGCCGCCGTCGAGCATCCATGGCGCCATCCAGTTTGAGATGCTTTCCGGTAGATGCCCGACGACATCTCCACCACGCGCATGAACCCAGACAAATGGATTGTCCGTACCTGGCGGATCGGGCACTAGGATCAGACGGTCGTGTGTAGCCAAGCGGTGGACTACAGCCATGCGCTGTCCGAACACCGTGCCGTATACGGGCGTCCGAAAAATTTCGTCGTGCGGTGGACCAGACGGTGTTTCCATAGCTGCCTTCCTGCCGGAGCTGGCATGGGGTAACGGAACCGCCGTTCGCATATTAGTGTGGTGATCGAACCGCTTCACTGCCAGCCATCACACAATACCCCATGAATCGAATCGTCACTCTCCGCGCGCTGGTCCTCTTCTGCACCCCGACCCTTCCCGCCCTCGCGCAGACAGTCCCGTCACCCCGCGAGCACCTCGGCTTCGAGGTCGGCGCGGACCGCACCCTCGCTGACTGGAATCAGGTCACGGGTTATTTCACCAGGCTGGCCGTGGCGTCGCCTGCTGTTGTTGTCGACACGCTCGGCCCCACGACCCAGGGGCGCCCCCTCATCGTCGTTACCGTCTCCTCGCCCGAGAACATGGCAAGGCTGGACGCCATTCGCGCCGCGCAAGCCAAGCTGGCCGACCCGCGCACCCTCAGCGCTGAAGAAGAGGCCCGGCTCATCGCGACTCAACCAGCGATAGTCGTAATTCAGTGCAATATCCACGCGACGGAGATCGCGTCCTCGCAGATGGTGATGGAGCTCGCGTACCGTCTCGCCACGGTAGACACCTTGCAGCGCGCGCTTGCGAACACCGTCGTCCTCCTGATTCCCTCAGCGAATCCTGACGGCCAGGACATGATCACGAAGTGGTACCGTGAAGGACTCGGTACGAAATGGGAAGGTGGTCCGCTGCCGTGGCTATATCACCCTTATGTGGGCCACGACAACAATCGCGATTGGTACATGATCACGCAGAAGGAAACTCGACTCATAAGCGATCTCCTGTATCGCCGGTGGTTTCCCGAGGTGTTCTACGATGTGCATCAGCAGGGCAACGATGGCATGCGTCTTACCGTGCCGCCTCATGTGGATCCGATCAATCCCAACGTGGATCCACTAATCGTCCGCATGATCAACCACATTGGCTCGGAGATGTCGCTAGCGCTCGAGTCGCGCGGCAAGCTCGGGGTCGGCGACGGCGTGACTTACGATCTATGGTGGCACGGTGGCGCACGGTCAACCCCTACCCGGCACAACATGGCTGGGGTCCTGAGTGAAGCGGCGAGCGTAAGGATCGCAACTCCCATAGAGCAGAAGTTGAGCGAGCTGACGGGACACGAGCGCGGGCTGCCGAAGTACGAGCGGCGTGTGAATTTCCCCAATCCCTGGCTTGGCGGCTGGTGGCGGCTCCGCGACATCGTGGAATACGAGCTCATTGCGGCGGAAGCTCTCGTGCTCATGTTGTCGCAGCAAAGGGGCGAATACGTCCGCAACTTCGTGGCGCTCGGGCGCAAACAGATCCGGCTCGGCCAGACGGAAGCACCGTACGCGTTCGTTATTCCGGCTGGGCAACATGATCCGGGCGCCGTCGACCGGATGGTGGAGGTGTTGCAGCTCGGCGGTGTGGAAGTTGAACGGCTGCTTTCGCCTCTGGCTTCCAACGGCGCCAGCTACGCGCCGAACTCGTACATCGTGCGCATGGCGCAACCGTACAGGGCGCACGCAAAAGATCTGCTCGAAACGCAGCGCTTCCCAAAGATGGAAAAGTACCCGGGAGGCCCGGTGGAGCGACCGTACGACGTCGCTGGTTGGACCCTGCCACTCCTGATGGGAGTGCGCGTGGTGGAAATAAGCGAGCCCGTCAATGCCGCTGTTCAAACCGCAACTGTACCCCGGCGTCCCTTCGTCCATAAGCAGGTAACCTTCACGGGAAAAGCCCCGAGAATCGCCATTTACAAGCCGTGGACAGCGAACATGGATGAGGGATGGACCCGATGGGTATTCGACCAGTTCAAGGTCGCGTACACCAGTCTCACTGATTCCATGGTGAAAAGCGGCCGTCTTAGTGACCGATTTGACGTGATCCTCGTCCCTGACATGAGAGTTCGCGACTTGACCGTAGGAATGGCCGACTCCGTCGTTCCGCCGAAGTATGCTGGCGGTCTTGGCGATGCAGGCGTCGCGGAACTCAAGAGCTTCACGGAGCTGGGCGGGACATTGATCCTGCTGGACCGGGCTTCCGAGTTGGCCACAACGGCTCTCGGTGTTCAGGCGAAGCTGATCAGAGTGCCTCCGCGGCGCGATGACTGGAACGACAATGATCTGACCAAGGTGGCTGACAGCGTCCGACGCGGCCGGGAGCAGCTTTACGCGCCCGGTTCGATCTTCCGGTTGCTTGTCGACACAAAGCATCCGGTGGGACGCGGAATGCCGGACACCGCGGCGGCGTATTTCACGAACTCCGTGACGTTCGACGTTTCGGAGGATAGTCAGGTTCGGGTGATAGCAAGATATCCGGCAAGAGGAGAAGACATTCTCCTGAGTGGATTTCTGCAGGGCGCGGAGTCGATCGCGGGGAAAGCCGCTGCGATCCAAGCGCGAGTAGGGAAAGGACGGGTAGTGATGTTCGGCTTTCGGCCGCAGTACCGCGGCCAGTCTTACGGTACGTTCAAAATGCTGTTCAACGCGCTGTCGAGCGGAGGTGCACGACCACCCCGGCAATGACCGCGCTCATCTCGTCTCCACGAGGAGCTTCCGTTATGCGTTCGTTCCGGATTTACGCCGCGGCTTTCGCCGCAATGCTGATCGTTCCCGCGCTCGCCGGCGCACAGGCCCGCCACAACTTTTCCGACTCCTGGTTCTGGGGAGCCAAAGGCGGACTGGCGTCCTTTTCCACTGAAACTGTCGACAACAAGGTTGCGCCACTCGTAGGTGCGGAGTGGCTGATTACGCGCCAGCGATTCGGCCTGTATATCGCCGCCGATGAGACATTCTTCGACGAGACATCTTCCGTCTCTGATTTCCAGGGCGGCTCGTTCGGCGTGCAGGTCAAGAACCTTCGCCGCTTCACCGCGGCCGGCCTGATCTTCCCGAAGCAGTACGGATCTGTTCGACCGTACGCTGGTGTCGGGTTCACGCTGAATTTCATCGGAGAAGCAGGGCCGACGGATAGCTTCAGCGAGCCGTCAGACGAGAATTTCGTCCGAAGCGAGATCGACGATCGCAAGGACCGCCCCTCGTTTCTCGCCATGGTTGGAGCTCAGGCCCAGCTCGGCTCCGTGTCACCCTTTGTTCAGGCGAGCTACCAGCCGTCCCACATCAACTTCCTGTTGAGCGGCCGTCCCGCGTACTTTCTGGAAGCGGGCGTGCGGGTGAATGTCGCGAGCGCGATCGAACGGTAGGGAGTGGGGGATGGGGGATAGGGAGTGAGGTTCCAGTACACAAGTAAATGATAAGGCGGCGTCGCGGATTCGACTCTCGAGGCGCCGCCTTTCGCATCTACCTACAACAGTCATTGCGATAGAACACGCAGTTTTTCGAAGCAATCTCCTCCCCCAGAGCGTACGCCGGTGCTGAATTCAGGTGACCATGCTGGGGCGCGGTGCCGCCGATTCCTTTGGCCTGCCCCCCTCCTCTGCTCCCCAACCCCCAACCCCTACTCCCTGCTGTTAGGCGCCTCTCTCCGATCAAGCACCTGCCCCATCACCCGCATCATGTTTCCTCCGAGAACCTTCTTGACGTCGTCCTCCGAGTAGCCGCGATCCAGGAGGGCTTGAGCGATGCGCGGCAGCCGGGTGACATCTTCCATGCCGGCCGGCAGGGCGCTAACGCCATCGAAGTCGCTGCCGAGTCCAACGTGTGAGACGCCAGCAACCTTGGCGATATGGTCAATGTGATCGATTAAAACGGATAGCGGGGTTGCGGCAAGCCGGGCGAACGCCGTTGCGCGCATTGCCCGAACCTCCGTCTGCACACGCGCGGAGTCCTCATTGAATTTCAGCCTGAGCGAATCACGCGCCTTCGCGAGCTGTGCATCCATTGCGGTGACTGCAGCCTCGTACTTCCCGTCCAGGAACGCTGAATAGAAATTCACGTTTACGACTCCACCGTTCTTCGCGACTGCGCGCAGCTGTTCGTCGTTCATGTTGCGCCGGTGTTCGTGCAGCGCTCGCGCGCTCGAGTGCGAAGCGATGACGGGCTGGCTGGTCGTGGCGATCGCGACAAAGAAAGTCGAATCCGACACGTGCGAGATGTCCACCAACATTCCAAGCCGGTTCATCTCGCGTATCACTTCACGCCCGAAGGTGGTAAGGCCGCCCGTGGACGTGCCGTTAACGCCCCAGGCGGCTCCGGACCACTGGTTGCCGTTGTTCCACGTTAGCGTCATGTAGCGCACGCCGCGCCGGTGCAGCTCCCGGAGATTGTCGAGTGAGTTTTCTATGGCGTGCCCTCCCTCCACACCGATCAATACGGCGACCTTGCCGCTTTCCTTGGCGCGGCGCACATCCGCAGCTGTAGTCGCGAAGATGAGCTTGTCCGGATGCCTCTCGGCGAAAGCGTGGATGGTGTCTGCGAGCTGCAAGGCGCGCTCGAGGGAGGAATCCGGGGACGTCAGTGCGTACGGAGCGTCCACAAACGCAGAGAAGAATTGCCCCGTGATTCCCGACTCCATGAGTCGCGGAAGATCCGTATGTCCCTCCTGCTTTCCGAATCCCGCGAGGTGACGGACGTCCGCATTGTAGCCGTCGTCAGCCATTTTGGATGGCATGTCATTGTGCGCGTCAATCACGTACGCCTGCTTGTAGACGCGCATTGCCCGGTCGGATACTCCCTGCTGACTGCTCGGCATGCCCGCTTCGGGGGCAGGTGATGAATAGCCTCCCCCGGACGCGCACGCGACGGCGGTCATGGAGATGAGGATCGATCTGTTGCGCATGGGACCGGAATACTCCGCGAGAGGGTGGACGGTGTTCTCGAAACGTGCGCGTTATCGCCGACGAAAAACCTGAGCGGCCATCCGGCAGCACGGGTGATCCCAATGCGCGGTGTCACCACCACCGCCTCGTCGGGAACGCGCTTGCCGCGACTGATCGTGAGCGGGGAATTCGATAGCGACACTCCATCGTGAGCCCGCGTGATTCCCAGCGCCTGGCAAAGCTTGCCGGGGCCGCTGCAGAGATCGCGATCACGCGGAGGGTGCCTGCGCCGCTCGCGCATCAGCGGGATTCCTTCGAGCGGCTCGAGAGCGCGAATAAGAACTGCGCTCCCGTGTCCGGTTTCCCGCGTTACCGCGTTGAAGCACCAGTGAATTCCGTAAATGAGATACACGTATGAAACTCCGGGTGGTCCGAACAGATGCTGCGTTCGAGCTGTTAGTCCGAACACAGCGTGACATGCCGGATCGTGCGGGCCCAGATACGCCTCGGTTTCGACGATTCTTCCGCTTGCTGCTCCATCGGGTGATTCGCACCGAAGTACGGCACCCAGGAGATCACGCGCGACCTTCTCTGTCTCGCGATCGTAGAATGCCGGAGGCAAGAGTTGTCCAACATTTGAGCGCCGCGCCGATTGCCCGCGTGTGGGCGCTGGCGCGGCGCTCGTTCTCAACCGTCGCTCCCCGCAGTTGCCTTCCTTCGTGCACGTGGACGACGTCGCTTGGCTGACTTCGCCGCACCCGATTCAGCGACAGCCGGCGCCGGTGGTGCGGCTTCCGCGGATGCTGTCGCAGTCTTTCGCGACCTGCTCCTGGTGCCTTTCGCAGCGGGAGACTTGGAAGCAGAACGCGTTCCGCGCGCCCGCTTTTTCGCTGCTGGCCGCTTCGCGCCGTCGGCGCCGGCGTCAACAGATTCCTCAGATGCGTCCGACGTCGTTGCCAATGCGGATTCATCCGCGGCTGCGAATACGGGAGCTCCGAACACCGGTTCGTATGACACCGGCGACGGAGCACTCTCCACAATGCCGAGGCTCAGGAGCTCTGGCGGCATCTCACCGCTGCCGCCCCGGCCACCGACACCGCGCGAGCGAATTCCTCGACGGAGCGCGCCAGCGGTTGCCGCACTCCTTCCAGCCTGACTCGCGCTGGGCGCCGGAGTGGCTCCGGCCTCTGCTTCCACGAGCTGCTGGGAGATTGGCTGTGCGCTTGCGGCGGGAGAAACTTCGTAATCGTCGCCGCGTTTGCGGAGGTCGATCACATTTACGTCGTGTGCGTCACGAAGTATCCGCGTAAAAAAGCGCTCAGACAACGTCTCGCTATCGCGGCCGAGCAACTCGCGCGCCTTGCGGCGCACATCGCTGGCGCGCGCGGACTCGCTGCCATCGAGGGTGAGCTCCGTGATTGAGCGGCGCACCAACTCGAACGCCTCGTCTCGTGTGAGTCGTTCGCCGGCCATCGCGGGCTCGGCGGCCGCCACGATGGGCGGGAGTGGCGGGGCGTCGAAGTTGTCGATCGGCTCGATGCGCGGTTCCTGGGCAGCGATATCGACAACCGGCGACACCTCACCGCGCGTACGGCCGCGTCCACGACCTCTTCCGCGACCCCCGCGGCTTCGCTCTCCCCCCTCGGAAACGCGGGGAGACTCGCGGTCCACGCGCGCCTGAGAAGCCGTCACCGACGCCCGGTTCTCGTCATCCGTCCGCGGTGCTTCCAGTGCACGAGGAGCGACGTCTGATGTCCTGTCGGTTGGGCTTACCTCCAACTGCCCGTTTTCCATGCGCGTGAGCTTGATGAGGCCCTTGGTCGAGGCCTCCTGCACGAACCGGGAGAACTTCGACATGCCGATGTTCTTTTCGTCGAAGTTCGAGTCAATGTCCTGCATCACCTGCTTGAGGCGATCCGAACGCATGACATCTCCGTTCTGCTTCATTCGCGCGAGTGCTTCGACGACCAGCTCCCATGGATCCCACTTTACCTGCTCGTCCTCGTTGGTCTTCACGAGGCCGGCGAGCGCGTTATAGCTGTAATACTCATCGCAGCTCATGACGAGGAGATCACTCGAAGATTCCCTGATCCCCACTCCGATCACGTACTTTCCGTACTCCTTGAGCTTGAGCACGAGGCTGGTGAAGTCGGAGTCGCCGGAGAGAAGAATGAACGTTCCGATCTCGGGGCGAGTGAAAATGAGCTCGGTTGCGTCGATCGCGAGGCGAATATCCGTTGCGTTCTTCTTGGCCGATCCGTACGCGACCGCGAAGATGAGATCGATGGAAGACTCGGTTAGCGGAACGACATACTGAGGATATCGCCGCCAGTCTGCGTAAGCTCTCTGAACCGCCACCTTTCCCTTGATGATGTCGGAAGACAGGAGATTGCGAAGCTCGTTGCCGAGATCGGAACGAATTCCCATCGTGACGTTGTCGAAATCGATGAGCAGGGCCGCGTTGGGCGCGTGGTGAATCGGGGTCGAGCTGAAGTGGGCGCCTGGCGAAATCGCCTGGGGGCCGCGGTGCATGGGCGCTACGGGCGGCCGTGCCGGCGCCGTGCGTGTGTTTCGTGGATTCATGTACTGAGTAGCTCTCTGTGCGAGCTCACATCCGTGAGCTCATGGCTGTGTGTTCAAGCGCGACGACGCGCTCGAGCTCCCGCCGCTTCACTTTCCCGCTCCCGGTAAGGGGAAAGATATGAAAGAAGCGAACGAGATCGGGAATGCGATAATCAGCCATCATGTCCCGGGCGAACGTCTTGACTTCTTCGCCGGTGATGACTGCCCCCTCAACAGGCACGATGCACGCGCAGACGAGCTCACCCATGATGTCATGGGGGACGCCGATCACGCAGACATCGTCTACCGCGGGGTGCGCTCGGAGCTGATCCTCGACTTCGCGTGGATATATCTGATATCCCCCACGAACGATTGTCTCCTTGCTGCCCCCCACGATCCGCACGTATCCGTCCTCATCGATGATACCGAGATCACCAGTGAGAAAGAACCCTTCCGGCGAAAACGACTTGGCCGTCTCCGCCGGCATGCGGGAATAACCTTGCATTACATTCGGACCGCGCACCGCAATCTCACCAACTGCTTCCGGGCCGTGCAGCGTACCGGTGGTGAAGTCGACGGCTTTTACCTCGACTCCGGGAAGCGGGCGCCCTACCGTAGTGAAGCGCTTTTCCTCCGGATCATCGGACCGCGTTATTGCGACCGTGGGACCGGTTTCCGTCAGTCCGTAGGCGACCTGCACCTCGCACCACTCGCCTATACGACGCGCCAACCCGTCCGGCGCTGGTGCGCCCGCCATCAGACCAGCTCGCAAATGCGTAAACCTGGACGGGTCGAACGCGGGGTCGCGCATGAGGAGTTGAAAGTGTGTCGGCACTCCCTGAAGTATCGAAATCTCCTCGCGCGCCACCAGCTCGATTACCTCCGCGGAATCGAACTTTTCCTGCAGCACCACCGTCGCGCCAGCGGCCAGCGTGCCGATAAGGACGCTGAATCCGAAGATCGTGAACAGCGGAACCGAGATCAAAACACGATCCGATGGCGTCACGTTCAACGCCTCGATGGTCTTTACTGCGGTCTCTACCACGCTTCTGTGGGACAAACACACACCTTTCGGCTTTCCCATCGTACCCGACGTGTACAGAACAGCGAGGCTCGTGTCGTCCGTAATACCAACCGGCTCCGGCAGCTCACGCCCGGTCCCGCTCGAGATCAGATCCTCGAACTGGAATATCCGGTCGTCGTACCAGAGATCCTCTTCCCCTACCGTGATCACATACTGCAGATCAGGCAGGTCGGCCAGGATATCCTCGAACATCTGCAAATAATCCATTCCGCCATGTCGTTCGGCGGAAAAGACGATCGTGGCCTCTGCATGGCGGAGCTGATAACGAAGCTCGTGATAGTTGAGCCGCGGATTCAGCGGGACGATAGTCGCCCCCACTTTAGCGCATGCCAGAAGCGCTACGATCCACTCGGCCCAGTTGGGAAGATCAATGGCTGCGCGATCTCCAGCTTCGATCCCCAACTCCGAGAGCGCCGCGGCGAGCGCGGTCGCCCTGAGCTCAACTTGGCTATACGTGAAAGAGCGTGATCCCGCCACGACCAGTGTCCGATCGGACTGCTCGCGGACCCGGGACGCCATGATCGCGGCGAGAGTCCACTTATTCGTCATTCAACCTCGGTCACTTGTTGCGGCATGAGCCGTTAAATGTAAGTGGGGCAAGGGGGTAGGTAAAGCCGATAGCAGATTGCGGATCGCGGACTAATGCCCCGTAAGCAACGAATTTCCGAGAAAAAGGCGCTGCTCCGTTCATGGTAAACGGTAGCGGTCTCGGAGTCGCATTTCGTGCTCGTATCAATCCGCAGTTAGTCCGCAATCCGCAATCCGCAATGGGTAAACCGCAATCGGCAGTCCGTCTCAAATCCCCATCGCCTTTATCACAACCCGTTTTGGGCGTTGGCCGTCCCACTCGCCATAAAAAACCCGCTGCCATGGTCCGAAATCGAGCGCACCGTTCGTCACCGGTACCAGAACTTCGTGACCGATAGTGAGCGAACGCAGATGGGCGGCGGCGTTGTCCTCACCTGTTCCAGTGTTGTGCTTGTAGGTCGCCGGATCCCAGGGAGCAATACGCTTCTCCAGCCACTTGAGGATGTCCTCCCAAAGCCCTGGCTCATGGTCGTTCACGAAGACGGACGCGGATATGTGCATGGCTGATACGAGAACCATGCCTTCCTGAATGCCCGCGGCCGCGCGACACTCTTCGACATCCTCGGTAATGTCGATTATCTCCTGCCGCTCTTTCGTTGTGAAGCTGAGGTAGGTGGTATGGGTCTTCATGCGGAAATCGGTGGTGGTGAGGGTAAATGGAATCCGGAATAGATTAAACATTCGGTGTACGGATTACTGCAACCCACGAAACTCTGCATCCTCTCAATCGTACGGAACTCGTGTGAAGCGACTCGGCTTTCGCGCGCGTCTTATCATCGTGCTCATCCTCTTCGCCGTAATTCCGGCGAGCATTCTCCTCCTCGGCGGGGCGGCGGTGGTGGGAAGCACTCTGTCGGTCATGACTGGTGGAGAAGCCTGGGAACGGGTCGCTACATCGGGCGCCCGGCTCATCGCGGCGGCCAGGCGTGGCCGGCAGTCCGTTGAACAGCGCACCGCCACGGACGCGCACGAGCAGGAACTTACCGCGTCCCTCGAGCAGGCAAGGCGTGTCCGGTATCTCGCAGAACGGGGACCCACCGTTCTGGCCGTCATTGCGCTTATCGGTCTGGGGATACTAGCGGTAATCGCTTCGCGGGTCGCCGCGCACCTGAGCCGGCAGATGAGCAGACCGCTCGACGAACTGGTGGGCTGGACCGAGCTTATCTCGCGAGGTCGGGTTCTTCCGGAGAAACCGCCCAGGCGAGGCGCTCCTGAATTTGAAATGCTCAGAAGACGAATGAGACGGATGGCAGGTGAGTTGGAAACGGCGCGTGATCGCGAACTCGAGGCGGAGCGACTCGAAGCCTTTCGGGAAACGGCGCGGCGAGTCGCACACGAGCTCAAGAATCCCCTCACTCCGATCCGATTCGCGGTGGAGCGTTTGCGGCGGGACGCTCCTCCGGCGCTGGCCGAAGTCGTGGAGGTACTCGGCACGGAGTCAGCGCGACTCGAGGCAATGGCTCGCAGCTTTGCCCAGTTCGGGAAGCTGCCCGAAGGGCCCGCTGCAGATGTGGACGTTGTCGAGCTCGCGCGGTACACCGCGCGAGCAACCGTGCCCGACGGCGTCCAACTTACAGTTAATGTTGAGGACGGAGTCCCAATGGTAACTGGACACCACGACGCTTTGGCGCGCGCGCTGTCCAATGTTCTCATCAACGCGGTAGACGCGTGCAAAGGCGGCGGGAACGTGGAGGTTCATGTCGGCAACGTGTCGCACAACGGAGGAGCGGCGGTAGAATTGAGGGTGCGCGATGCGGGCTGCGGCATTCCGCCCGACCAGCTCGCGCGTATCTGGGAACCGTACGCTACGTTCAAATCCGGCGGAACAGGTCTCGGCCTGGCTATCGCGAGGCAAACTATTCTTGCGCACGACGGCACGGTCGAGGCTACCAGCGAGGTCGGCCGCGGTACGGAGATCCGATTTCTGCTTCCGGTAAATGGAGGAGTGGTGCCAGCCAAGGTGGCTGGTCAACAGGACGTACCTTGAGACGGTGACCAGTGGATCCGGATACCATAATGGCGGCAATCGTGTTGGGGATAACGTCATCAACGATTGTACTCTTTCCCATCGCGCGGGCCTTGGCGCGTAGAGTCGACCGGGGATCATCCGGTCAGAAAATGTCGGGTGAAGTAGTGCAACGGCTTGAAAGGATGGAACACGCCATAGACAGTATTGCCCTGGAGATAGAGCGAATCTCGGAAGGGCAGCGTTTCACGACCAAATTACTTGCGGACCGCCACGGGCAGCAGGAGCTTGCCCCTCCAGCCTCCACGTCCACTAACCGATCTGGATCCGTATGAGGTGATGTATGCCGGAGGAAGCGTTCATTATCGTAATGACTGCGATGCTTTCGGGAATAGCCATTGTCGGCAAGCTGGTATGGGGGTACGTGGATCGGCAGAAGCACAAGGATATTTCCCCCAGAAGTATTGCGAATCTCGATGCGAGAATGGAGCGCATCGAGCACGCTGTCGACGCAATCGCCGTCGAGGTAGAGCGCATCTCGGAGGGGCAGCGCTTCACCACGAAGCTTCTGTCGGAGCGGGCTGCCTAGGTGCCGGCGCTGTCTGCTCCGGCGAAGAATCGGAATTGATTCACTGGTTCGTCTTTTTTCCCCGAGGAGCATCACGTGAGCGATAACGAGCTTGCCGCCTTTATCACCTTTTTCATTACATCCGGCATCACGATCTCAATGATCGCCTTCGCGTGGGCAAACCGTGGAGACCGAAAAGCCAATCGCTCGCTCACAAACACCGCGACAGATGAGAGGCTCGCCCGCATCGAGCAGGCGGTTGACGCCATCGCAATTGAAGTCGAACGCATTTCGGAAGGACAGCGATTCACTACCAAGCTCCTATCGGAGCGCGCGAAGCCGGATGCAGTGCTCCCAGCCCGCTCAAGGCAGTGAGCCTGGAGGATTGACTTTCCGAAAATGATTGCACTCGATTCGCTTCAGTGACCGCGATTCTGATTGTTGATGACGAGGCTAATATCCGCCGCATGGTGGGCGCGCTTCTGTCGGCGGAAGGTTACGTCGTGCGCGACGCAGCGGATGGCGTTCGTGCGGTCGCGAGCGCGGTGGAGGATGAACCAGACGTCATTCTGCTTGACCTCATGATGCCGGGCGAGCTGGACGGTATCGCGGCGCTCGGACGCATCCGCGAACGACTGCCCGATGTGCCCGTCGTCATGATGAGTGGCCGCGCGGGTCTGAGCGACGCGGTCAAGGCCACAAAGCTCGGCGCCTTCCACTTCCTCGAGAAACCGCTCTCTCCAGACAGCGTGCTGCTGACTCTGCAATCGGCCCTGGAGTTACGTCGCGCGCGGCAGGAAGCCCGCGCGCTTCGGGAAGATCTTGGCGGGGCAGGCACAATGGTTGGCGCCGGGCCCGCCATGATGCGTGTGCGGGAGCTCATCGATCGCGTCGCTCCCACTGAGGCCCGCGTCCTGATAATGGGCGAGTCAGGCACCGGCAAGGAGCTCGTGGCGGCGGCTATCCACAAGGGCAGCGCTCGGCGCGATCAGCCATTCGTTCGAGTCAACTGCGCAGCAATCCCGCGCGATCTTGTCGAGAGCGAGATGTTCGGTCACGAGCGCGGTGCGTTTACTGGCGCAACGGACCGTAGAATCGGGCGCTTCGAGCTCGCGCACCGCGGAACGCTTCTTCTGGATGAGGTCGGGGACCTTGGCGCGGAAGCGCAGGCCAAGCTGCTGCGCGCCATCGAAGCCAAGGAAATCGAGCGCGTCGGCGGAGGCAAGCCGATTCCCGTGGATGTTCGAATTCTCTCCGCCACGAACATGGACCTGGAACGCGCCGTTGCGGACGGACGGTTTCGAGAGGACCTGTACTTTCGATTGAACGTTATCCCACTGATGCTGCCCGCACTGCGCGAAAGACAGGAGGACATCGGGGCTCTCGCCCAGCACTTCTCGGCGCTGCAGCGCGCACGCAGCGGCCGCCGGCCGCCGGTGTGGCATGAGGATGCCCTGGAGGCATTCCGCCGCTATCGCTGGCCCGGCAATGTTCGCGAGCTGGCGAACATCATCGAGCGGCTCGCGATTCTGCATGCCGGCACTGGTGTCTCGCTCGCCGACGTACGTGCTGTGCTGCCGCTGGCCCGGGATACGGCGCAGGGTGAGGAGTCGGGGCTTCCAATGCCTGCCAGGGAGGGAGCGATTGCCGCCACGCTGGACCTCGCGGTGAATGGAGAACGGTCGCTCACCGAGATGCTGGACGACGTAGAGCGACAGTTGATTGCACGTGCTCTCTCGGATGCTGATGGGAGCGTCGCTGAAGCATCGCGTCGACTACGAACCGACCGGCCGAACCTTTACCGCAGAATGCGCCGTCTCGATATCGAGTACGGAGAGTGAGGGGCAGCGCGCCTGAGCTGGCCACGTGACCCCTTGTGTACCTTTCATTTCGGATGCGGAGTGTTGTTGAAACGGTTGTGCAAAGGACCGGTACGGGGTTCAAACTGGAGGGTGACATGCGTGCCCTGCTTCTGACGATCTGCGCGGTTCTCGTCGCCGCGCCTATCCATGCACAGGAACGAGATTCCACGCGTCGCGACAGCTCCCAAAATGAGAATCAGGGGCTGCCTCGCCACATCGCACTCGATGTCGTAGACCGATATAACCGGACCGCCGCGTTGCGCGCGAGCGGAAGTCTTGCCATTCCCGTTGATGGGATCGTGGAAGGGGATGTAGCGGTGCTGAACGGCCCGCTCACCATAGCGGGCCGCGTTCGCGGTGGAGTAGTCGTGATAAATGGTGATGTGCTGCTCCGGCAGGGAGCACACATCGAAGGAGATCTTGTTGTCGTTGGCGGAATCATTGAAGGTCAGAAGGACGCAGTAATTGAAGGGGCGGTGCAGTGGTACCGGCAGTCACTTGCCTACCATCAGGAGGGTGATCTGGTAGTCGCGGATCGCGAGACAGCCGCCGAGAGTCGTTTCGGCCGCGCCATGCGCCGGTATTTGTATAGATCAGACCGGAGCCGTATCAGCCTCACCACCGGTGGGGTCTACAACCGCGTGGAAGGTCTCCCGATCTACCTCGGTCCTACACTGCGCTACAGCACGCCATTCGGACGATTCTCGCTTGACGCCTATGGCATACTGCGCACCGCCCAGGACTTCAGCTGGGACAGCGACGGCCTCGGACACGATGTGAAATCGGAATTTCAGTTCGGTCGTGACCGCGGCCTCGCACTCGGAGGCCGCCTGTTCGACATAGTTGACGCCGTGGAGAACTGGCATCTCAAGGACACGGAAGTAGGGCTCGCCTCGTTTTTTTTGCATCGCGATTTCCGGGATTACTACGACCGGCATGGAGGAGCGGGATATCTCAGGCTGTTTGGCGGTCCCGTCAGCCTCACGCTTTCGTATGGTGCGGAGCGTTGGGGCTCGCGCGAGGTGAGAAGCCCCCTGACCGTGTTTCGGAATGGGGTCAGTTGGCGGGCAAATCCCCAATTGGATGAGGGAAAATTTCGACTGGCGACGGCTGCTATCGCGTTCGACACTCGTAACGATGCCGAGGACCCCTGGACGGGTTGGTTGATAGCGGCCGACATTGAACGAGGCAGCAGCGACGCCGCGTCGGCAGGTCCGACCGCGGCGATTGTGCGAGATCCTTCCACGGTACCTTCACCCGTGTCGTACACACGCGGCTTCATGGATCTGCGCCGCTACAATCGTCTCTCCCCTGAGGCGCAAATCAATCTTCGCGTTGTGCTCGGTGGTTGGCTGGCTGGTGACCCCCTTCCTCTTCAGAAACGCTTTTCGCTTGGTGGGGCCGGTACGCTTCCCGGTTTCGATTTTCGCGATCTCACTGGAGAAGACGACAAGCTTACCTGCGGCGGAATCGAGCTCGAATCGCGGCCCGCCCAATGCGAGCGAGTCGTGCTTGCACAACTGGAGTATCGTGGCGACCTCGACATCAGCCTGGGTCGCAACCGGGATAATGGCGGTAGCAGCGGTGGCAACCGCTGGCCGTGGAGCGGACTCGGATTCCACCGGTCAGCAGAATGGGTGCTCTTCGCTGACGCGGGGCGGGGATGGCTTGTCGGAGCTCCTATTGGGGAGATGCAGTATCGCGGCCGCACGCTGCCGCCTCTGCACACTTTCCGTACCGACCTGGGCGCGGGACTGGATTTCTATTACATCGGCTTTTTCCTGGCGAAGTCCATGTCGAACTCCGGCGAGCCGGCAAACTTTTTTGTGCGTGTGCGGCATCGCTTCTAGTGAACGGCAAAGGAATTCCAGTTTTCATGAGCGTGGGACGCGCAGCCGGCCAGTCCGCACGGCGAGCCTGCGCGCCCTTGTGGGGCGTGAATCTCTTCCGCAGCAGACGCCTGCTATCCGGACTCTTGCAGGCACTGTGTCGCAGGCTTCGGCTCCACAGCTACGCCGGGTTTTTCACCACGTGTCTGCTCTGCATGCTGCACTTGGCCGCCGGCGATGCGCTACTGGCGCAAAGGGACGTTCGCCTGGACATCATCCTGCCCTCCAACGGCCAGCGTGGAAATGAGGCACCGAGCGTTAGAAGCGAACGGGTGCTGTCGGACAGCCGCACGCGCGACCTTTTGCGTCACGGTTTCCCGGCGAGACTGCACTATCGATTGGGGCTTTGGTCGACAGCTGGATGGTTTGACGACGAGAAGGCCACGGCAGAGTGGGATGTTATCGTGCGCTTTACGCCACTGGATCGACGGTACACCGTAACTCGCATCGAGCCCGACCGCGTCGTGCCACTGGGAACATTCGACGATCTGCGTGACGTGGAGGCGGTCATCGGATACCCGCATCGCCCCTCGATTCGCCCACCCACCCAACGTGCGCGGCACTACTACAATCTGGTGCTCAGCGTCGAGATGCTCTCCGTCAACGACCTCGACGAAGTGGAGCGATGGCTGCGCGGCGAGCTGCGGCCAGCGGTGCGCGGCAAACGCAATCCGGGGACTGCCCTCACGCGCGGTGTCCGCTCACTTCTCGTGGGGCTGTTGGGAGGCGAAAACCGGAAGTACGAAGCGAGGACTGGCCGGTTTGTACCGTGAGAAAGCTGGCAAGGGACGAGGAACGAGGGAAGCGGGAAACGGGATTTGAAGCACGGCAATTCTTGGCCTCCGGTGCTCGGCCTGTCCACTTCTTGTCCCTTGTCCCTTGCCCCTGCCTTTCTCAATTCCTCCGTTCCAGCAATTCTATCTGATGCAGTACTCCCTCGCCGTAGAACAGCTTGATGTATCTGGCCTGGGTTGGAGTCAGCCGACGTACGGCCCAGCTCAAATGCACGAAATGCGGCTCCACTGGCTGGTGCAAGGGATGCATCCCTATTTCTTCAGGGAGGCGGTTGCCTTTACGCGCATTGCATGGACTGCAAGCGGTAACCACGTTGGTCCACTCATTGGTCCCGCCGCGCGAGAGCGGCGTGAGGTGGTCGCGTGTCAGCGACTCTCGCGGCCGCAGCTCCACAGCAGCTCGCCCGCAGTACTGACAACGGTAGTGATCGCGAGCAAAGAGGAAGGTGTTGGTAACCTGGCGCCGGAATCTGCGCGGAACGTGGATGTACTTCATCAGGCGAATCACTGCGGGCCGTGGCAGGGCCAGCCGCTCGGACCGCACAAGACGATCGGTGTCGGCCTCGACGACCTCCGCCTTGCCGTCGAGCACGAGACGTAGCGCCCGACGCATGGGAACCATCGTGAGAGGCTCGAAGGACGCGTTCAACGCCAGACATCCGAGAATCACTCATGCCTCCGTGATAAGAGAAACTCCCGCCACAGCGTGCGGCGGGAGCTTTCAACGGTCTGCACCGCGCCAAGGCGCCGAACAGGCTCGGCGCCTTCCATTCGTTGTACCCTTCGAGAGCGGCGGGGGTGCCCGCCCATTTACCCGCGCACCCCCGACGATACTCCTTCCGGCACCATCGTGAGCCAGCCGTAAGTATCCTCCGACCGGCCTGTCGCTATACCCATATAACGTTCCTGAATAGCCCGCGTCACGGGTCCGGGCTTACCCTTCCCCACCGCGATGCGGTCGACCGAGCGAATGGGCGTCAGCTCAGCGGCCGTACCCGAGAAAAACAATTCGTCCGCGACGTAAAGGATTTCGCGCGGCATAAGCTGTTCACGCACTTCGTAGCCCAACTCCCGGGCGATCTGCATTACGGAATCGCGTGTAATGCCTTGCAGGATGCTTGCGGCCAGCGGCGAGGTGTACACGACTTTGTCGCGCACGATGAACAGATTCTCACCGCTCCCTTCCGCAACGAAGCCGAACGAGTCGAGCATGATCCCTTCGGCGTAGCGATTCAGCCGAGCTTCGACCTTGGAGAGCTGTGAGCTGAGATAATTCCCTCCCGCCTTCGCGAGCGACGGCAGCGTGTCGGGGCCGGGCCTGCGCCAGCTGGAGACGCACACGTCGACACCATGCTCGAGTGCGTCGTCTCCGAGATAGTTGCCCCACTTCCATGCGATTATGAACGTCTCGACTGGAACATCGATCGGGTAAACTCCCATCTGCTCGCCGGTTCGAACAGCTACCGGCCGCAAGTAGCAGTGCGGAAGTTCGTTGACGGCCACAACGTCAACGCATGCCTGCATGAGAGTGTCGATGGTGTGCTCGAGCGGCATCCGGTAGATTCTGCAAGAATCATGGAGACGCCGCAGGTGCTCGGGCAAACGAAAGATCGCTGGTCCGTTCGGAGTTTCGTAGCAGCGAATTCCTTCGAAGACGCTCGATCCATAATGCACCACGTGACTCATCACGTGGATCGTCGCGTCTTCCCAATTCACCAACTGCCCGTCGCGCCAGATGGTTGTGGTGCGCCCGGAAGTCCGGTCCGCCATTTGTGGGCCCCGTGTTGCGGATGCCCCAAGCTAACGGCGTGACTACGGCTTGCGCCAGCTAGCGGAAGCCCCGGGTCCACGGCGCGGTGACCGCCGGCAGCGTGGAGATGATCGGATCGCGCACCTCGGACGGTCGTTACCGGCAGTAATAGCAGTTTCACCTTCACCAGCTTCGCGGCGGCCTGGCGCACGCAGTGTTTGGGGAGCGAGTCGCGCAACAGGTGATACCGAGGCTGGCGCGCAAGTGCGAAAGGCGCTAAACAATAGTGTCGGAGTGCTGACGTGGCAGATGCCCTCCAGTCCCGCTTCAGGAGTCGCAAGATGCAGCGGTTGGTGTCGATATTGGTTTGCTCCGTATTCCTCGCGTGCTCAGATAGCAGCGGTCCCGAAGCTGAGTCAGACCCCATTCTCAATGTCGCGTTCGTCGACGACGATGCTCAGCTCACTGTAGTTCGGACTGGACGCGGCCCCGTAGCGACCGCCGTTCACAACGTAATCCCATTCGCAGCCGCCTCGGGAGCGGTCGCGTACTTCACTGCTGGCGGCCTCAAGCTCTACCACCTCGATGGACGCGTCGACTCACTCCCGGTTCCATTCTCCGGTGCCCAGACCTCAGGAGCCATCTCGCCAGATGGTAGCCAGCTCGCTTACGTAAACCGGGGAACTCGCGGTCAGGTATTTCTGCACGTCACACACATGGTCACGGGGCAGCGCGACTCGATTGACACCGCAAATCGCCTGGACGAACCCGCAGCGAGCCAGATCATTTTCAGCACTCCGGTCTTTTCACCAACGGGCGACCGCATAGCGTTTCTGCTACCCAATTCGCTGACGGTTCAGCTTTTCCTGTACGAAATTTCAACTCGCCGCATCGAGGTTTTTCCGGTAAGAGTGTCGGTCACATTGTTTGCGAAGGTCGTTGCTGGATGGCCTCGCTGGACCCCTGATGGAAGCATCCGATTCCTCGCTTGGCGTTTGGAGAACGGAAGCCTTGGCGACACGCTGGCAGTAATGCGTATCTTTCCGGAATCACGCGACAGACAGTCCGAGGTCATCTTCGCTGCCACGCCGGAATCTCTCGGTATCGAGGGTGTGGGCCCATACTCGTTCAATGCCAGGGGCGACGTGGTGGCGTTTGCGATGCAGAGTGGCGGCCACGTAGGGATTTTTTCCATGAGCGCCCGCTCGCCACATATCCGCACTCTGCTCTTTGAGCCCTCGACGAGTCCGCGTTATCCATTGCTCATTCCCTGACCAGAGCGCCAGGCAAGCAGTGACAGCGCCGCCTCGCTAGCCCGCGCACGCATGGTGGGGTCGTCTTCGAGGAGGCGGCCATCCTCGACGAGCGGTCTACCTGCAACCGATACGAAGCGCGCGCTCGATCCTCCCAGGGCGAAGATCGCCGTGGCAACGGGATCCACGCTGGAAAAAGCCGCGTGGTCATTTACCGGAAAAGCGGCGAGATCGGCATCCTTTCCAACCTCCAGAGATCCGATCCGCGCATCCAGACCGAGTGAGCGCGCGCTACCAATCGTGGCCAGTTGGAGCGCCTCCGACGGCGTTAGAGCGTCGTGACGCCCTGTTCGGGCACGCTGCATCAGCGCCGCCACGCGAGCCTCTTCCAGAAGATGCATGCGATTGTTGCTCGCCATCGAATCGGAACCCAAGCCTACCCGAACGCCCGCATCGAGAAGCTCCGTTACCGGAGCGATTCCATGTCCCAGCTTTGCGTTGGAGGCCGGGCAGTGAGCGACAGGGCAGCCCGTGGTTGCGATTGTATTTATGTCGTCCCGGTCGGCACGCACGCAGTGAATCAACAAGGGCCGGCTTTGCAGGACTCCCAGATCCCGCAGCAGTGCTATCGGCGAACGAGCAGCTGGCTCAACCGTGATACCGCGCGCGCGCAACCCTTCAGCGAAGGGGCCTGATGCGCTTACGATCAAAGACTGCTCCGCTTCGCTCTCGGCGATATGAATTGCCATTGGGAGATTGGCGTCTCGAGCATATCCGGCGACACCGGCGAACAAGGCGGCGCTAACCGTGTACGGCGCATGCGGCGATACACCGACACTCTGCAAAGAGGTGACTCTTGCCATGTGAGATGCAATCTTCTCGCGCAGCCCGCGAAGTGAAGACTCGGCATCGTCCGGCGAGGGGCCGAAGGCTTCCTGATACATGATCCCGCGGACGCCCGCCTCGTGCAGCGCGGTCAGCACCACACCCGAATCACAGGTGTCCGCAAACGTCGTGATTCCGGCACGAATTCCTTCCGCGATTCCGAGACGCGCAGAATCCAGCAGCATCTCGGGCGTCATGACCGCGCGTTTGGCTGCCTGCAGCGCCACGATCCAGTCCCGAAAGGCGAGATCTTCGAGCAGGCCCCGCATCACGGTGAGCTCGAGATGCGTGTGCGCGTTGACAAGTCCGGGAAGGAGAATGGCGTCACCGAGATCGCGGTCAGCGCCACGGGGTGCATTCGCTCGCGGACCCACGTACGCAATGCGCTCACCCTCGACCACCACTGTGCCGTTCTCGATCGGCGCACTGGAAATGGGGACGATCCAGCGGGCGTGGTAGCGTAACATCAGGTGTTCGGTGCCCGGTGTGCGGTGCGCGGTGAACTACGTGGGGTTGGATCGCTCAGGTGGGCCACGCGGTGCCGAAGCTGGCAACCACCCTGCAACTGCCTCATTTCTAGCGGCGTCCGTGTACAAATGGATCGTACAGGTCCGCATCACTCACACCGATCGAGCGAGCGAGAGCGAGCGGAAACTCGACATCGCCAACCTGCTCCGCGGTGTGGCCGTCTGACCCGAGCGATATGCGTACTCCTGCGTCTATCACGCGGCGAACAAAGCGTTCGTGCGGACGGTAGCGCGCAGAGATCTCGAACGCGATACCCGCATGCGCCAACGCCCGCACCGCCCGCTCCTCGCGTTCCTCCGTCCACATATCCTCGAGCGGAATGTGACGAAACGGAAGCGGGAGAAGGGTTGGATGAGCCAGGATATCGACAGTCATCTCGCGCGCGAAGCGCTCGAGATTGTCCAGATGGATATCCATGTACGCGTCAGGAGTCAGCTCTCCGGGCAAGCGTTTGCTGAAGACGTGAACGGTGTTGCCGCCGGGGAGGAAAACAGCGTGCAGTGAACCGATACGGTGAGTAAAGCGTGCTACCAGATCGTCGGGCAGCTCCCGCCAGAGCGAGTCGTGCCAGCAAAACTCTCCGCCACGAGCGACGTCGTGACCCTCGAGCTCCTCCAGATAGGCGCTGACTTCATCGACGGTCTTTACCGCGAAGGCGACATCGGTAGAGCAGTGATCGGCGACGCTCGGACGAACGCCCCTCGCCCGAACGGCTTCGACGAGCTTTCCGACAGGCAGTGATCCGTCGGACATCGTCGTGTGCGCATGGCAGTCGATTGGCTGCCATGCGGTCACGGTGGAAGCTTGAATGGGTTGGGGGCCGCTGCAGCGGTATCCCGTCTGGGGCGGGCCGGTTGCGGAATTGGAGCCGCACCCGGCATAACGCGTCCCTCGTTTGGATCGCGAACGAAAGCACCGCTATCGCCCGGTGCGCCAAAGTTGAAGGGTGAGTGTACGTCGCATTCCGCTGTCGGCTCGGTTCCCGAGATGTAGAATCCCGTAGCAACGACTTCGGTGGGGCAGAACGGGTTTTTAAGCATTCCGGTGCTCCGGTCGATCTCCCGGGCTACAAGTGCATCGGGGCGCGACCAGTCGGCCGGAGCCGGCCGGCGCTGATATACCTCCGTCATGAAGGACGTCCAGGCCGGCGATGCCAACCGGCCTCCCTGGGCGTTCGCCTGGATCTTCTTCGGCCTGTCAAAGCCCATCCAGAGACCCGCGACTAGATCGGGGGTGAAGCCGATATACCAGACATCAGTACCATCGTTGGTAGTTCCGGTCTTGCCGCCCGCGGGCACCCGAAAACCTTGCCCCCAAACTGCGCCGTACGCAGTGCCTCGCCGTACCACATCGCGAAGCATGTCGGTCATGAGCCATGCCTCCTCCGGCGACAGTACTTCAGTTCGTACTGTACTGGACTGCCAGAGCACTTCGCCACGCGCATTCTCGACTCGCGTAATCGCGAAGGGGGTCGCGCGAATGCCCAGGGTCGCGAAAGCTGTGTATGCGCCTACCATTTCGATGGGGTATACATCGGCGGCGCCAAGGTGAATGGATGGATACGGTGGTATCGGGGTTGTGATTCCGAAGCGGCGGGCCATGTCGACGACGCTTTGCTCGCCGAGCTGATTGCCCAGCCGCACGGTGGGCACGTTACGCGAGGTGTACAGCGCGCGGCGCATGGGCATCGGCCCTTCGAACTTGTTGTCGTAGTTCCGTGGCGAGTATTCGCCGCCCTCGGGACGGGGTATGCTGAGCGCCGAATCATTCAGCACGGTTGACGTGGGCATGCCGTTCCGAATCGCATCGGCGTAGACGAATGGCTTGAAGGTGGAGCCAGGCTGGCGAAGCGCCTGCGTCGCGCGATTGAATTTCGAATCGTCAAAGTCCCGCCCGCCAACGAGGGCACGCACTGCTCCCGAACGTGCGTCCAGCACGACGAACGCTCCCTGCAGATACGGGGAGTTCTGGCTCGAGGGATCCCGTTCACCCATTGCGCCCTTCGCCAGATACTGCTCGTAGGTCTCGTGCCCGAACTTGCCATACTTGCCTGACTCGATCGCCTTCAGCTGAGCCTCGAGCGCGCGCTCGGCGGCGGACTGCATGTCGGCGTCGATGGTCGTGTAGACGTTGAGGCCGTCGCGGTAGAGACGTTGGCCGAACTGATCGTCCAGCTGTCGGCGAACCCACTCCACATAATATGGGGCGAAATCTCCCGACTCTTCCTTGCGCGCGAGGCGCAGTGGATATGCTTTTGCAAGACGCGCGTCCGCGTCGCTCAAGACGCCTTCCCGACGCATCAGTTCTACGACGGTATTACGGCGCTGGATAGCCCTTTCGGCGTGGCGGCGTGGGTTGTAGCGCTCCGGTGCCTTCGGAAGCGCGGCGAGTGTGGCAGCCTCCGCCATGATCAGATTGCGAACAGATTTTCCGAAGTAGCGCTGCGACGCGGTCTCGACTCCATGTGCGCCGTTGCCGAGGTAGATCTGGTTGAGGTACAGCTCCAGGATCTTCTCCTTGGAGTACTTGTCCTCGATAGCGCGAGCGACTCTGGCTTCCTTGAGCTTGCGGGTAAGGGTCTTCTCGCGGGAGATGCGTTCCGGGAAGACGTTGCGAGCGAGCTGCATGGTGATGGTCGAGAAGCCTTCGGCGTAGCTGCCCGATCGAATGTTTCGCAGTCCGGCTCCAAAGACCCGAATCCAGTCGATCCCGGAATGCTCGTAGAAGCGCTTGTCCTCGGTGACAATGAAGGCGTCACGAACCGGCTTCGGTATATCCGACAGCTTTACGAGAGTTCGGCGCTCTTGCCCCAACTCAGCGATGAAGCGGCCGCTGGCACCGTAAAGCTTGGACGTCTGAAGCGGCGTGAAATCTTCCAGGACAGCCGTTGACGGGCATTGCCCGCCACGGCAGACGAGCGCCCACGCGCCGTAGGCAATGCCGGCGCCGAATGCGGCGCCGAACGTGACGAGCAAAAAGAAAGGGCGCCAGAGGCGAGAACGGGTCCGAGTCATTCTATGTGCAAGCTAGTGGTGGGAGGAGGGAATAAGGAATCGGGAATCGGGAATGGGGATGGGGAATCGGGAGTTGTTCCTGTCCTTCGGCCTATTCTACACCACGAACGCCTGAGTTCTTTACTGGCCATCCCGTACCCTGCTGACAGTTTCGATTCCCGATTCCCGATTCCCGATTCCCGATTCAGGAGTAGTTTGCGTCATGCTTACTTTCCCGCTCGAGGAGCT
>JACDCM010000160.1 GCA_013817545.1 Gemmatimonadaceae bacterium
CCGTGGAGGGCAGCGATCTTGTTTTGCGGCCCCTCGAGGTTGTGCAGCAGCAGATGTAGTGAGCATCAAGTGACCGCAGCATCGTCGCATTGGGATCTGATCCAAGCTTCCCGCTGCCTTGACTCCGCCCCCGCCCCGCCTTTTCATCCACCCATGTCCGACTCTGAAGGCACGTCCCTTCCCCCTTCTATCGAACGCGTCCTGAAACTCTTCCGTTCCCTGGGCCGCGAAGAGAAGATGCAGGCTCTCGTTTCGTACTCGAGAAAGCTCGAGCCGCTTCCCGACCGCTTCAAGAATCTCGACCGCGGTGAGTTCACGGTACCCGAATGCCAGACTCGCGTTGATGTCTTTCCCGAGATGAAGGATGGCCACCTGCATTTCTACGCTGACCTCGACTCCCGCCAGTCTCCGACCATCGCGGCATTCCTCGCTATTCTCTTCAACGCCGTTAATGGTCACCCACCCGCGACGATGCTCGCCATTCCCGGCGATTTCGTCCAGCAGGTGATGGAAAATGTCGGCCTCGCAGCGCGCGAGTTCGGGCTCACCGGCATCGTCACGCGCCTCAAGCGTCACGCGGCAAACGCGCAAGCTGCGGACATTGCTTCGCCGCTTCGCGACTCGCAATGACTTGACGCGCGGGTTGCTCGAGGTGACTAGGTTATGGTACCTCTTCAAATTTCCGTTGCATTTTTGCAGCGTTCCGCCCGTCAACTCCCGTTCCCCGAAACAAACATGTCGCCCGTCAACATTACCATTCGCAACAATGGCCCGTACCGTGTCGAGATCGAGAATGAAGGCGACGTAAAGCTCGTCGATCACGAAGGAAATGCAGTAGCGATGCCGGGACTGAAGTTTTCGCTCTGCCGCTGTGGCGCTTCCCTGAAGAAGCCATTCTGCGACGGCACGCACTCAAAAATCGGCTTCAAGGGGGCGCAGGAAGCCGCGGCTGAGTTCGACGCACAGAGAGGCGGCGCGGTGGCTGGCTCCCCCGCACCGGCGGCTGAACCTGGAGCGGCTCAACCAGCACCTCCGGTGAGGGCTGAAGGTCCGGTGTAATTCTAAACGGCGAGTTCGACACTCTTTCGAACGGTACCACCCGCGACTTCCCGCACTCAGCTACCCACCTCCGAGCTCGAGCTCGATGACGTCCTCTCCGCGCCAAGCGAGTCCACCACCCGAGCGCTCGCTAGCTGTGCCGGTAACGTCATCGTACTCGGCGCCGGTGGTAAAATGGGTCCGACTCTCGCCCGCATGCTGCGGCGCGCTGCCGATTTGATCGGTGACGGACGACGCGTGACCGCGGTTTCACGATTCGGATCGAGCGACACTGAAGCTCGCCTCAACGATGCCGGCGTTGAGACATTCAAATGCGATCTCCTCGACCGCGATGCCGTCGCGCGGCTTCCCGACGCCGCAAATGTCATCTTCATGGCCGGCCAGAAATTCGGTACGTCAGGAAGCCCGGCTACGACCTGGGCGATGAATGTTATCGTTCCGGCCATAGCAGCCGAACGGTATCCGCACGCGCGCCTCGTCGCCTTCTCTACCGGCAATGTGTACGGACTCACACCGATCGCTGGTGGCGGTTCACGCGAGACCGACACACTCGCACCTGTCGGCGACTATGCGCAGTCGTGCGTCGGACGCGAACGCGTGCTCGAGCATTACTCCGCCTCGGGCGGCACGCGCATCGCGATGCTACGTCTCAACTACGCCGCCGACCTGCGATACGGCGTGCTTACCGATATCGCCCTCGCCGTTTGGCGCGGCCAGCCGGTAAGCCTGACAATGGGTCACGTCAACGTCATCTGGCAGCGTGACGCGAACGCGCGCGCGATCGAGTGTCTACCGCTCGCTTCCTCCCCACCCTTTGTGGTGAACATCACAGGACCTGTCATACTCTCCGTGCGCGAGCTCGCCGAGCGGTTTGGGCAGATCTTTGGCAAACCACCGGGGTTTGTGGGGCACGAAGCACCCGACGCGCTCATCGCCAGCACCGGCAAGGCGACGGAAATCTTTGGCGAACCCGAAACCAGCGTCGACAGCATGATCGCCTGGACCGCGGACTGGATTCGCGAGGGCCGGCCCTTGCTCGGCAAACCGACGCACTTTGCCGCGCGCGACGGAGCGTTTTGATGTTTGACTTGAGACACCATCTGCTGGAGGGCCACGTAATTCCCGCGCACCCGCTTGCGCTCGATGCGAACCGCAAGCTGGACGAGCGGTCGCAGCGCGCCCTGACGCGCTATTACGTGAGCGCTGGCGCGGGCGGAATCGCGGTCGGCGTTCACACAACGCAGTTCGCGATTCGGGATCCGCAGCACGGATTGTATGAGCCCGTTCTGGCACTCGCCGCCGAAACCGCGCGCGCGGCCGCTGGTTCGCGTCCGTTCGTCAGCATCGCGGGGCTCGTGGGACGCACGGCGCAGGCGCTCAGCGAAGCCAGCACTGCACTCGAGCTCGGCTACCACGCGGGGCTCCTGAGTCTCACTGACTGGCGAGACGCGAGCGATGCGGAAATGCTCGCGCACTGCCAGGAAGTTGCGGAGGTGATTCCGCTTTTCGGCTTCTACCTTCAGCCTGCGGTGGGCGGTCGCGTACTGAGCTACGACTTCTGGCGCTCTTTTGTCGAGATACCGGGAGTGGTGGCGATCAAGATCGCGCCGTTCAACCGATACCGAACACTGGACGTCATACGGGCCCTTGCTGATTCGGGGCGAAAAGACGTCGCGCTGTACACCGGCAATGATGACAGCATCGTGCTCGATCTGGCGACGCGCTTTTCGCTGCGGGGGGCCGGAGAGGGTACTAGCGAAGCGGAGACCGACCCAGTGCACATCGCTGGCGGACTGCTCGGTCACTGGTCAGTCTGGACCCGAGCCGCAGTTTTGCTGCTTGACGAGATCAAGCGCGCACGCGGCAAGGCGCACCTGAGCGCGGACTGGCTGACGCGCGCGGCATTGGTCACAGAAATGAATGCAGCTCTGTTCGACGTACGTCACGATTTCGCCGGGAGCATCGCGGGCATTCACGAAGTGCTGCGGCGACAGGGGCTCATGCAGGGAATCTGGTGTCTTGACGAGACCGAAGGATTGTCGCCCGGACAGAGTGAGGAGATAGATCGCGTCATCAGGAGCTATCCGGAGCTGACAGATGATGCCTTTGTCACGGAGGGGCTGGATGAGTGGAGGAGGTAACCGCATAGTGATAACGTTCATGTCGATCCACACTCGCCACGTACCTGGAGGAGTTCATGACCAGCACGACAGCCGGCGCGTCCAATGCGCAGCAGTTTCTCGGTGCGTACGAGCACGAGCACAACACCACCGCCCGCGTCCTGCGATCGTACCCCGAGGACAAGCTCGACCTCAAGCCACACGCCAGGTGCAAGACCGCGCGTGAGCTCGCCTGGCTAATCGTCAAGGGAAAGGAGTTGACCGAACGGGCCCTCACCACCGGCTTCGATTGGTCAGCCCCACCCACACCGGGTGCGCAACCGCCAGCGACGATGGACGAAATTGCCGACGAGCTTGAAAAAGCGCATCGCCGCGTCGTGGCGGTGGTCCGAGGAGTGAGAGACGAAGAGCTCTCGGAAACCGTCAAGTTTCCCATCGGTCCGAAGAAAATGGGCGACGTGCCGAAGCTGGAATTCATCTGGATGATGCTGCACGACCAGATTCATCACCGTGGCCAGTTCTCGATCTATCTGCGGATGGCCGATGCCAAGGTACCGTCCATCTACGGGCCGTCGGCGGATGAGCCGTGGCTGTGAATCCGCGTACAGCTTTCACTCACATCACTTCACGTCCACCATCGCCGCGTGGATTGCGTTGTTGCCGTAGCCGAGGCGATTCCATTCCGCTCGCTCAGGCTGCACGTTCCCCGCGGAGTCAGTCGCTCGGCACCGCAACGCGCAGCGCCCACGATCGGCGGCATCCCATTCGATCTGCCAGCCGCGCCAGCCGTGCTCCGACGTTGGCGGAAAGAGCTGAGCATCTTTCCAGTTCTCACCGCCGCCTGCCGAGAATTCCACTCGCGTGATCTCTCCCTCGCCGGACCATGCCCAACCACTCACCATCACTCGGCCGGCGGGCACGGCCATGCCCTCCGCCGGTGCGGCGATCATGCATTTCACGCGCATACGCCGAACGGGTGTCGCCTTGGTTCCGTCGCCCGCGTCATAGACGTATCGGCTTGACTGGAAATATCCGGCGAATGGCGTCGCCAGAACGGCGATGCGTGAAACCCATTTGACGCTCGCCATTCCGTACCAACCCGGCACAATGAGCCGTACCGGAGCGCCGTGCGCTGGCGGGATGGGAGTACCATTCATCTCGAGCGCGAGAATCGTGTCCGGGTCGAGCGCAACGTGCATGGGGAGCGCACGAGCGAATGCGACGGTAGCGTCGGTATCCCTGGGTTGGCCACAGTCAGCACCCTCGACAAGTACCTCGACGGCATCGTCCGCGAAGCTGGCAAGTTCAAGTACGCGCGCCAGTGGGACTCCAGTCCAGCGCGCGGTACCTACAGCGCCGTGCCTCCACATCTCTCCTGCCGGCAGGGGAGACATCGCCGTCCGTCCGTTTCCGGCGCACTCGAGCGTCACATCAATTGTCTCGGTGCCGAGCTTGCGAAGCTCCGTTACGGTTATTTCTGAGGCACGGCGAACCGCACCCCCGATTTGCACAACGTGCGATTCGGCATCCAGTCGAGGAATGACAAAGTTGGTGCGGACGAAGAAATCTTCTGTTCGGGTTATGGCCCGTGTGAGCGCGGCGGGAGATGACTCCGCGCACCAGGGCTCCCGTCGCACATCGATCAAGTCACCGCGAGCCATCTCGCGCGGCACTGAGTGAGGCGATGGCAGGTTGTGAGTTATCTGTCTTTCAAGGTCGTTGGCGCGGGTTTGCGATTGCGGTATCGTCATGCAATCCAGGTGAGATACGTTGAGCAGCAAGGATCATCGTTCTATCGCACTGGTGGCAGGGCATGTGCCAACGCCGTACCGGTCCTAACGTACTCCAATTCAACGACATAGGGTTTACGCTGTGACAATGCAGCCACATATTGTCTGTCACATTTGGTGATTCGGGGTCCTCATTCTCATTCCGGCTCCGGGGTCATTGGTCCCACTTGTTCCCGTACGCTAATCTGCGTCCCTGATTACCGCCCCAATTTCCGCAACCCGTCCCCCTTATGGCTGACGACATTGTCGTGCTTCGCACTTTCACTTACGAGCACGAAGCGAGAATAGCGCAGGCGACGCTGGAGGCGCACGGCATTCCATCGATGCTCAAGAGCGATTCCGCCGCCGGAATGCTCGCGTTTGTCCATGGTATCAGCATCGCCGTTCGGGCCGTGGACAAGGAACGCGCAGCCCGGATCATTTCGGAAAAAGGTGCAACATGACGGAACAGTCTGAGCGCTCTGACGGAGGCGAGCTGATCATCACGACGTTGTAAGGTGCCTGAACCGACCGTCGCGATCGCCACGCACCAACGCCAGCGGGATTAGCGCGAGCACGGTCTCATCTCTATTCCGGCCGGCCTCGCAGCAGCTTCCGGTGCCACGAGTTCTTCGCTGAGGTCTCGAACCTGTCGCGATAGTCCTCCAGCGTGGTGAGACTGGTATCGAAGACGCGCGTGTCAGCGCCTACGCTCCCCTTGCCCACAAGCTCATTGAACTGATCGCGGCCCACGCAGACCACTTTTCCATTCGCATCTCTGTAGAAAATGCGGTCGCCACCGGCCAGGCTTGCGCCGATTGCGGGCTCCAATTCCGTTAGCTTCCGAAACAGTCCGTCGATCGAACAGCCAGAGGCCTCTCCTCCTTCCACTCCGATCACCAGGAAGCGGTCGTCGCGCCACTCGCGGGCGCACGTGAGCGGAGATCCGTGCGCTTTCCAACCTCCGAGATATTCATCGACTTCGCCAAGCAACTCACGTGCGGGTGCATCGGGCAGTTGCTTGTCGCTGGCGAAAACCCAGACACGGGCCGCACTGGAAAGGGATGCAAAGGGAATAGTGGGCATATTGGACTGAGGGGTGGAGGGAGTGTGGTTAGGGGCGGTGGTGGGTTTTCGAAAGATCGCGCCCCGTGATACCACACCGTAATGTAACGCATGAGTGCCAAATAACTGTATTTCCGCGATGATTTCTTGTTATGTGTTGGCATCGCTCGTCGTTAACCTCGCGCTGGTCCACGATTCATTGTGATCTGAAACCATCGTTCCTCCCCCTTTTTTCCCGATTCCATGTCCTACGATCGCCGCGCCTTCGTCGAGTACTTCGCGTCCGCCGGACTCGGCTCCACTTTGCTGCCCGGAGTTCTCTGGAGCCGCATCTCAGAGGGCGAAGATATTACTGCCCAAACCGTCGCCTGCGCGGAGGAGATGGCGGGGCTCGTGTTCACGGAAGAAGAGCGCGCGATGATGGTGGACGGCCTCAAGCAGCAAGCGCAACGCATCGGAGCCTTGCACAAAGTGGTCATCCCGAATGACGTGGCGCCGGCAATCATCTTCAACCCACTTCCACCCGGCGTAACTCCGGGCGGCGGTGCACGGCGGCTTGCCTCTGCCCGCGCACCGCGCATGGTGCGGAGTCGTGTTCCCACTCGCGCTCGACCGGAAAATCTGGATGAGCTCGCGTTTCTGCCAGTGACGGAGCTGTCCGAGCACATTCGCACGCGCAAGGTCTCGTCCACTGAGCTGACTGACATGTATCTCGGCAGGATCCGGAAATACAATCCCGCTCTACAATGCGTGATCACCGTAACGGAGGAGCGCGCACGCAAGCAGGCGCGTGAGGCCGACAGGGAGATCGCTCGCGGCAAATATCGTGGCCCGTTGCACGGCATCCCTGGGGCGCAAAGGACCTGCTCGCAACCAAAGGCTATCTCACCACCTGGGGCGCCGGCCCGTACAAGACGCAGACTATCGATGCGGACGCAGAAGTCGTGCGCCGGCTGGACGCGGCAGGGGCAGTGCTCGTCGCCAAGCTCACGCTCGGCGAGCTGGCGCAAGGCGACAACTGGTTTGGGGGCATCACCAAAAATCCCTGGAAACTGGACCAGGGATCCAGCGGATCCTCAGCCGGACCGGCTTCAGCCACCGCCGCTGGCCTTGTCGGTTTCAGCATTGGAAGTGAGACGCTGGGATCCATCTCATCGCCCGCAACCCGCTGTGGAGTTACGGGCCTTCGACCAACCTTCGGGCGGGTGCCACGCACCGGGGCGATGGCACTCTCCTGGACGATGGACAAGCTCGGTCCACTTTGCCGTAGCGTGGAAGACTGTGCGCTCGTCTTCAATGCCATACATGGCGCGGATGGTCAGGATCCGACAGCGGTCGACGCACCTTTCTCATGGAATGCGATGCTGAAGCCAGATTCGCTCCGAGTCGGGTACGTGAAGGCGGCCTTCGATCTGCCAGCCGTGGATCCAAAGGACGACAAGCGCAATCTCCATCCAACAAAAGCATTCGACGACGCCGCGCTCGACGTGCTGCGCTCCATCGGCGTGAAGCTCATACCAGTGGAGCTGCCCGATATTCCATACGACGCGATGCGCATCATTCTGACCGCCGAAGCCGCCGCCGCGTTCGACAGTCTCACCCGGAGCAATCGCGACAGTGAGCTGGTGCAGCAAGGAAAGAACGACTGGGCGAACACGTTCCGCACTGCGCGCTTCATACCAGCCGTGGACTATGTGAATGCCAATCGGCTTCGCACAATCACGATCGCGAAGTGGCATGAATTGATGCAGACCGTCGACGTAATAGTGACGCCAACTTCCGCATCCGGCCTCACTCAGCTAGTGGCGACGAATCTCACAGGGCACCCCGCGATAATTCTCCCACACGGCTTCCGGGCAGATGGAACGCCGGTGTCGATCACCTTTCTCGGCGGCCTGTACGAAGAAAGCAAGCTTCTGGCACTGGCGAATGCGTATCAGCATGCGACGAGTTTTCATCTCAAGCGGCCGGTGTTGCCGGTTGGGTAAGTCCAGGTGTCGCGCAGTTGCAGACGTCGGTATCGATAGCGCCCAGCGGACACCGGTTTAACAGCCAGTGCCAGTGCCAGTGCCTGCCAGTGCCCAAGTTACAGGATCATTGGCCAGTGTAACTGGCACTGACACTGGCACTTAACCGTCTTCTTCCCCGTGTTTCACCCCCGTTAGCGTCCCCCAACATCCACCCCCCGTCTTAACGTCCTTCTCTCTTGATCGTCCAACTACGCACAGATCCCCCACCCCATGTCGTCCTTTACAGTCGAGCCGCACCCATGAATCGCACCCTAGCCACCGCCGGTATCCTCGTCCTGGCCGCCTGCAGCGACGCCACGAATCCTGGCGACTCTGCTTCACTCAGGGAAACCCTGGATCTCGCAACCGTCGCGGGCGATGCCGTCGCCGAGGATGTTTCGCTACTGCGCACCCAGGCCGGCGCCTTTGGCGGAATAACCAGCGAAGCTACGCGCACTGGTGCCTGGCGGAATGACTGTACCTTCTCGGCGAACACGGGCCGGTTCGTTTGCCCGGATTACACCCGCTCGGGAATCTCCCTGGCCAGGAGCTTTGCGCTTCTGGATGCGCAGGGCCTGCCGCAGTCCGCTTTCAATGCTACAACCACCGCGTCGGCCAACTTCGTCACCACGATCGCGGGTGCTATAGCGCGCGAGAACTTCAGCGCGACTATCAGCCGCCAGCGGAACATCACCGTCAGTGGATTGGCCGGAAACGAAAGCACGCATATCGTCAATGGCACCGGTGCGACCTCGAACACCCGCAGCCGGCACTCAGGCGACGGTCCGGAGCGTTCCTACTC
>JACDCM010000529.1 GCA_013817545.1 Gemmatimonadaceae bacterium
TGAAACTTCGCGATGCCGAGAAAGCTCGCGGCCCAGGAAAACCTCCTGCTCGTTGTCGCCCACCAGTACTGGACCGATCGTGTCCGACAAACCCCACTGTGACACATACCGCCGGGCCAGTCCGGTAGCTTTCTGAATGTCATTCGAAGCACCCGTTGTGACACGGTCGTGTCCGAAAATCATCTCCTCGGAGACACGACCTCCATACGTCATCACGAGTATCGCTTCGAGCTGCTGCCGGGTAACCGAGTAGCGGTCCTCAGTGGGTAGCGTGAAGGCAAGACCGAGGGCACGGCCGCGCGGCACGATGGTGACCTTGTGCAGCGGATCGCAACCGGGCGTCTTGATGGCGCACACCGCATGACCAGCTTCGTGATAAGCAGTATTTCGGCGCTCGTCCTCTTTCATTACCATCGACTTGCGCTCTGCGCCGAGCATGACCTTGTCCTTGGCTTCCTCGAGATCGTTGAAGAAGACCTTGTCATGACCGCGCCGCGCCGCGAGCAGCGCCGATTCATTCACCAGGTTGGCGAGATCGGCTCCGGACATGCCAGGCGTGCCACGAGCGAGGACGGTTACGTCCACATCTTCCCCTACCGGGACTTTGCGGAGGTGAACTTTCAGAATCTCTTCGCGTCCCCTGAGATCGGGGAAATCAACTACCACCTGCCGGTCGAAGCGCCCGGGCCGAAGCAGCGCCGGATCAAGCACATCGGGCCGGTTGGTGGCCGCTATCAGGATTACGCCTTCGTTGCTCTCAAATCCATCCATCTCGACGAGCAACTGATTCAAGGTCTGCTCGCGCTCATCGTGTCCACCCCCTAGCCCCGCACCGCGGTGACGTCCGACCGCATCGATTTCGTCGACGAAAATGATGCACGGCGCGTGTGCCTTCCCTTGCTCGAAGAGATCTCGCACGCGGCTCGCGCCGACGCCCACGAACATCTCGACGAAATCCGAACCTGACATGGAGAAGAACGGCCGGTTTGCCTCCCCTGCCACAGCACGCGCGAGAAGCGTCTTGCCTGTTCCCGGCGGACCCACCAGAAGGACACCCTTTGGCAAACGCCCGCCCAGCCGCGTGTACTTCTGCGGATCCTTGAGGAACTCAATGATTTCCTGCAACTCCTCCTTCGCTTCATCTGCGCCGGCCACATCCTGAAAGGTGACCTTGGGAGTGTCGCCGGTCAGAAGTTTCGCCTTTGACTTGCCAAAGGAGAATGCCTTGGCGCCACCGGCCTGCATCTGGCGCAGCAGAAAGAACCACAGCCCCAGGAAGAGCAGAAAGGGGAGCACATTCACGAAAATCGCGAGCAACGATGGCCGCGCGTCCTCCGCTGCGAGCTCGACGTTCGCCTTCCGCAGGCGCTCGAACTCCGCGTCCGAGTTCAGAACCGGAAGCTGAACGTTGAACTTCTTAACATCCTTGTTCTTCACGCTGACGGGTTCGCGGAACTGGCCGGTTATCGACTTGCCCGCGTGTACGACGGCATGCGAAACGTTGCCGCGCTGAAGCTCGCTGTCGTACTGGCTGTACTTGATGGTCGGAGCCTGATCTGCTCCGGCGTTCGTCAGCCGCATGAAGGCAACTGGAACAAGTATGATCAATATCCAGAGCGAAGCGCTCTTGGAGATCTTCTTCCAGTTGAAGTCTTTTTTTGGTGGAACTGAAGGTAAAGAAGGCATTTACTGCAGACTCGCGATATAGGGTAGGTGCCGGAAATTCTCGGCGTGGTCCAGACCGTACCCGACCAGGAACTCATTGGGAGCATCGAATCCGACGAACTTAACCGGATAGCGCAGCTCCGTGGCCGCGTGCTTGTGTAACAAAGCGCAAATGTCCAGCGATCGCGGGCGGCGTTCACCGAGTAGATCCATTAACCGGTTGATCGTCTTTCCGCTGTCCACGATGTCTTCTACGAGCAAAATGTGCTTTCCTCCAAGCTCCGTCTCCGGATCGTACACCAGACGCACATCGCCGCTGGTCGTCATGGCATCGCCGTAACTCGATGCAACTATGAAATCTACCTGCAGAGGACGCGTAATCTGTCGCACCAGATCCCCTAGAAAAATAAAACTTCCCTTGAGCAACCCGAGCGCAAGAACATGGCCGTCCGGATATGCTCGGCTTATCTCATCTCCCATCTCACCAACGCGTCGGGCGATTGCTTGCGCATCATACACAATGCGTCTGACGGCTCGGCCGTCCAACCGCGGATCAACTACCGACGTGCTCACATTCATACACGATTCCGGGGCAAACGGTTGCAGCGCCACCGCGACGTACTCCTGGAACCCACACAATTTCCCCGCCAGACAACACTACCGGCCACCCGGCACGTCTACCAGCATCGATTCCCGCATCCCGTAGCAGCCCCTTCACCCGCCTGGGAGATGTTGCCCCCAACGGCAGCATCCGGTCTCCTGGCCGCCACAGCCTTGCCGCCAACGGTGAGTCGCCCGGAAGCTCTGCCACCCACTTGCCCACATCACTGCCACCGCGCCGGCGTGTGATCAGCCATTCTCCCACTTTAACCGACTCGCCCAAAGCTAGCGCATCACCTGCCAGAATGCCGTCGCTGCTACTGGCCTGCGAGTTACGCAAGTGCAGAACTTCCTTGTGTAGCACCACCTCGTATC
>JACDCM010000161.1 GCA_013817545.1 Gemmatimonadaceae bacterium
CTTCCCGGACACCGTTACATGACCTGTAGCGATGAGAGTCGCGGCCTGCGTCCGGGAAATATCAAGTCGGCCGGCCAAAAATAAATCGAGGCGGACATCGCTATCCGCCTCGACTACAAACTCATGCCTCTGACCTGGCGAATCCTCTCCCGCAAGCGCCGTGGTCCTGCTCAACTACCCTGTCCGGGACTTGTTGTCGGTACGGTCACCTGTTGCGTTTGGGCCACATCGGTTTCCTCCTCCCCCCATAGCGACCATGCGAGAAGGAACGCCCCAATGCTCACCGCAATGTCGGCAACGTTGAAGGTTGGCCAGCGCCAGCCACCAACGCCGATATCAAGAAAATCCACGACTCCCGACGCTGAACGTATGCGGTCCAGCAGGTTGCCGATCGCTCCTGCGCATACGAGCCCGAGCGCAACGGTGCGGAGCGAGTCTTCCGGGTGCGCGGCGCGATACAGCCGGCTCAGAACAAAAAGGGCGACAATGGTCAGAACAAGAAAGACCCAGCGTGAATACGGACCCACGTTCAGACCGAACGCTGCACCCGGATTGTAGACCAGAGTGAAACGAACGAACTCGCCGAACACCTCTCGCGGAACATGGACGGGAGCCAGCCGCTCGACCGCTATGGCCTTGGTGGTAGCATCCAAAGCGACCACTACTCCAACGAGCGACCAGAACGTTACCTGCTTACGCCTGCTTTTTTCCATCTTCCTCTCGCTGCTTGCAAGTGATACACAGCCGCGCATGAGGAAGTGCATCAAGGCGATCGAAGTCTATGTCTTCGCTACAGTTATGGCACTTACCGAAAGTTTCAGGTGAACGGTACAGCCGGCGCAATGCCTCATCAATATGCCAGAGAAAACGACCTTCCTGGCTCGCGAAAAGAAACTGTTTCTCGCGCTCCATTGCGTCCGTACCCTGATCCGCCATGTGAAAAGAATAGGAGCTTAGATCGCCGTCGGCGGACTGGGGTGTCGAATTGAACGCCTCGCTGTAATTACCGAGCTCCTTCAACACGCGCTTGCGCTCCTCGAGCAGCCGCTTTTCGAAGTGCGTAAGGTTCTTTTTCGTCATGGGCTTGGACTTCTTTACGGCAGCGCTGGTTGGCGGCATTAGTCGATTCTCGTTAGGGCGAGCTTTACGGTGACCTCATCGAGATACACCGTTTGAGTCGCGTTGTTGGGTGTCGCCGGTTCGCCGCCTATAACGACCTGGCGGGCGAGCACCTCGGCTGAAATATAATCTTGGAAGTCCCGTGCCACATGCTCCACTTGTTTATCACTATTGACCCATAACAGTATCCGGTCGCTGATGTCCAGGCCAGCTTCTTTTCTCATCCGCTGCACTCTGCTCACGAGCTCCCGCGCTAGCCCTTCAGCTCGCAGCTCCGGCGTAATCGAAATGTCCATGGCGGCGAAGTAACCCCCTTCCTCTTTGACGACCAGCTCGCCCGCCGCGCGACGCACGAGCTCGAGGTCGTCGTCCTGGAGCACGTGCGTCTCTCCGTCAACGGTGATTCCAACCTCGACTCCCGATTCGAAACTTCGCAAGGCCTGATCCGACAGCGCCGCTATCGCCTGCGCCGCGAGTGGGGTTCGCTTTCCGAACCGCTTGCCGAGCACCCGAAAGTTGGGTTTTGCCTCCAGCCTCACGAACTCCGCCCCGCTGGACACAAATTCGACGTCCTTGACGTTCAACTCCGCGCGAAGCAGTGGGATTAGCTCGCTGGAGAGAGTGCCGGTTGCGGGTGGAACGACGCACACCATCCTCCCGAGCGGCTGGCGAACCCTGATGCCCGCATCTTCGCGCCCTGCGCGACCAAGAGTCGCGAGAACGCGCAAGTGCTTCATCGACAGCTCCAGCCCCTGGTCGGGCGGTGTGGAATCCGCGCGGGTAACCTGAGCGAGATGCACCGAGCTGCCAGTCAGTTCGCGATGAATCCAGTCCGAGATGAATGGCGCAAAGGGAGCCAACAGCCGGCAAATCACCACAAGCACCTCGTGCAGCGTAGCGAAGGCCGCGCGATTCTCGTCGCCATCGACATCATAGAAGCGGGAACGGGACTGCCGCACATACCAGTTCGACACGTCATCAACCAGAAAGTCCATCACGGCGCGGAGCGCCAGAGTAGGCTCAAATCGGTTCAGCAGACCATCCACTTCCTCTTCCACTGTGGACAATCGCGACAATATCCATCTATCGATTACCGGACGATCCCCGACTGCCGGATCGAGTACCGAAGGCGCCCATCCATAGTTTGCGTATTGCGCAAACATTCCACTGTACGTGTTCTTCAGCGTAAGGAGAAATCTGCCGGCAGTCTCACGGACGATGTCTTCGTCGAACTGCTTGGGGAGCCATACCTGACTCGATGCGACGAGAAACAGACGCAAAGCATCCGCGCCGTGCCGCTGAATTACCTCCCACGGCTCGACAGCGTTGCCGCGGGTCTTCGACATCTTCTGCCCTTTTGCGTCCAGCACCAGGCCGTTGACCACCGCCGCGCGAAATGGCGCCGCCATGTGGCTAAAGCCTTCGCCCGCTGGTCCGCCGTTGTTGGGGAGCGCATCGCCAAGGCCCGTGGCAATTGCAAGCAGCGAATAAAACCATCCGCGCGTCTGATCCAGCCCCTCGGCGATAAAGTCGGCGGGATAATGCCGCTCTACGGACTCCCGGTTCTCGAACGGATAATGCCACTGCGCGAACGGCATGGATCCCGAGTCGAACCAGGTGTCAATCACTTCCGGCACACGCCGCATCGTGCCCCCGCACTCGCTGCCATCACGATTCTTCTTGCACGTCCATGAATACCGGTCGATAAACGGCTTGTGCGGATCGAAATCCGGGCGGAGCGGAGCGCCCAATCGCTGAGCCAGTTCGTCGTAACCGCCAACAGCCTCGATGTGCGAACGATCCGCATCGCACACCCAAATAGGCAGCGGCGTACCCCAGTACCGGTCGCGCGATAGTGCCCAGTCGATATTGTTCTTGAGCCACTCCCCGAAGCGCCCGTCACCGACATCCTCGGGCTGCCAGTTCACGCGCGCATTACGCGAGAGCATCTGGTCCTTGAACGATGTCGTGCGCACGAACCAGCTTTCCCTCGCGTAATAGATCAGCGGAGTGTCGCAACGCCAGCAGTGCGGGTATGAGTGTCGCATGCGCTCTGCACGCCAGAGCTGTCCGCGCTTTTTGAGCTCGTCCAGGATCAGAGGGTCAGCTGCCTTGACGAACTTTCCACCAATCAGGGGCGTCCCTTCAGGAAACTCGCCGCGAAGATTTACAGGTTGCAGAAACGCGAGGCCATGCCGTTTCCCAGCCGCGTAATCGTCGGCGCCGAACGCGGGAGACATATGCACAACCCCGGTTCCATCCTCGCCCGATACGAATGGCTCCGCGATTATGACCTCGTGCTCACCTTCGCCGTAGTCCACCCAATCGAGGGGACGCCGATAACGGCGCCCAGCCAGCTCTCGGCCCGGCATCCGTCCAACAATCTCCCACCGGTCGGTGAAGTCGTCCCCCAGAACCGCCGCTGCTCGCGCTTCCGCCAGAATGACGGAGCCTTCGCTACCGTCTCCGGTGCGGCGTGCGAGCTGTACGTAAATCAGATCGGGATTCACAGCGAGCGCTGCGTTGGAGACGAGCGTCCAGGGAGTAGTGGTCCATACGAGAATGCGGGGAGTGGGGGTTGGGGTTTGGGGAGTAGGGGCTGGGGGTTGGGGAGTCGGGACGACTGCCTGTAACCGGGAGACCGATCCCAACGAATCATCGGCCGCGGCAGTTCCCACTCCCCAACCCCCACCCCCCACACCCAATTCCCTCAGTTCCAGCGCCAGATACACGCTTGGATCCTCGACCTCCTTATATCCCTGAGCGACTTCGTGGCTCGAGAGTGCCGTGCCGCACCGGGCACAGTATGGAAGTACCTTGTGCCCGCGATACAGCAGCCCGCGGTCGAACAGAGTCTTGAGAGCCCACCAAACGCTCTCGACGTAGTTGAGCGAGTACGTGATATACGGATCGCGGTAGTCCAGATCGAAACCGATGCGCGTGCTGAGCTTCTCCCACTCATCCTTGTACTTCCAGACGCTCTCACGGCAAAGTTCATTGAAGCGCTCGACGCCGATGCGCTCGATGTCACCCTTGCCGCTGATTCCCAGTTGCTTTTCTACCTCGATCTCCACGGGAAGCCCGTGGGTATCCCAACCGGCTTTACGCGTAACGTGATGTCCCTGCATCACGCGGTGACGACAAAACAGATCTTTTATAGTCCTCGAGAAAACGTGGTGGATGGCTGGACGGCCGTTTGCCGTAGGCGGACCCTCATAGAACACCCATTCGGGGTCATCGGCGTGCGCAGCCGCAATTTTGTCGAAGAGGCCTTCACTGGCCCAGCGCTGTAACAATTCCTCCTCGAGCGCCGTTGCAGGCGCATCGGTGCGGAGCTGAGCGTACTTCGCAATGGCCTGCCCGGACGCTGTCAAATGCGCTCCAGTACGCCGCGAACGAGCGCCGTCAGCTTCGGTTCTGCTCCTGCCGCGGTGGCGATGATCTTCTCCACGGACGCTGGCTCGAGTGCATCGGGAAGACACAGGTCCGTGATGATCGAGAGCCCCAGCACTCGCATCCCTCCATGAATCGCGACGATGACCTCCGGAACAGTGGACATTCCCACCACGTCCGCACCCAGTGAGCGCAACATGCGGTACTCCGCCTTCGTCTCGAGATTGGGACCTGTCACAGCCACGTAGACGCCTTCGCGCAACGTCACACCTGCGGACAGGGCCACTTCGCGGGCCAGGAGCCTCAACCGCGCGTCGTACACCTCCGACATGTCCGGAAAACGAGGGCCGAGACGATCGTCGTTCGCGCCGATAAGGGGACTGTCGCCGAGCAGGTTTATGTGGTCGGCGATCAGCATCAGATCGCCGGCGCTCCACAGGGGATGCATCCCTCCGCACGCGTTGGAGACGATAAGCGTGCTGGCTCCGAGCGCCCGCAGCACGCGCACGGGAAACGTCACCTGCGCCAGCGAATAACCCTCGTACCGGTGAAATCTGCCCTGCATTGCGACGACAGTCTTGCCGCCGAGCGTGCCGCACAGCAAGCGTCCAGAATGCGACTCAACGGTTGGAAGAGGAAAGTTCGGGAGGTCACGATAGTCGATGACAGCTTGGGCCTCGATCTCGTTAGCGAGCGCACCCAGTCCGGTGCCGAGAATTATCCCGACCTCAGCTGTGGCGCTAAAGCGCGACCGGACGATGGCCGCCGCTTCTTCGACGCGCTCGACCGTGTGTAGCGACGACGCGCCAGCGACCTCAGTCGCAGGCGCTTCACTGGAAACAGCGTGCGTCATTCCTTGACTAGTGAATCCAGCCAGGCAGGTGTTTTCTGCATCGGACGAACAGGCTCCGAGCGAGCGGGTTGTGCGTCGCGCTGCAGCGGTGCGCTCTCTGCCGCGTCGAGCTCGGATAGCTGGCGCTCAGCGAGTGCGCGGAACTGTCCGATGAAGGCACGCCGTGATCGCTCCAGCGCTGCCACTTCGTCATCCAGCTTGCGAATGTCGTTGCGCGCCTCGTCGAGCATGCGGTCCGCCTCGGCGCGCGCCTCGCGAAGAATGAGATTGGCCTCACGTTCGGCTTGTTCACGAATCTCCCCTCGGAGCTGCTGCGCGGAGACCAGCGCTTCGTTCAGCGCCTTGTCGCGCTCGCGGAAGGCGCGGAGCTGCTCCTGGTTCGCCTTGGCCTTTGAATCCAGATCCTGGTTGGAACGAATAATATCCTCGAGCTCCTTGGCAACCTGGTCTCGAAAGGCCTCAACTTTCGCGGCATCATATCCGCGAATGGTTGCTCGCCCGAAATCGTATCGCCGGATATCTACCGGCGTCAGATGAAACGATTCATCGATCATTGTTTTTCTCCAAACAGGACCGTCCCGAGGCGCACCATTGTCGCGCCCTCTTCTACGGCCACCTCAAAGTCACCCGACATCCCCATGGAGAGCTCGGTCGCTGGATGACCAGCACTTGCAAGCACATCCCTCGCCAATCTCGCGGCACTAAAAACGCGGCGAAGCAGCCGCTCGTCGGCGCCAAATGGCGCCATTGTCATTACGCCTAGAATTCGAACGCCTGGCATGAGCGCCAATCGATCGGCAAGAGCGGCGATAGAATCGATTCCGTAGCCGCCTTTGCTCACTTCCGACACCACATTCACCTGCACAAGCGCGTCCACGACATGGCCGAGCCCAAATTCGTGCACAGCCTCCGCAAGCCTGCTGTTATCGAGCGAGTGCAGCAAGGAAAACCTGTCAAGCGAGCGTACCTTGTTCCGTTGAAGGTGACCAATCAGATGCCATGAAACCGGCACGTCCACTTCGGCCATCTTCCCCAGTGCTTCCTGCACTCGATTTTCACCAACGTCAGTTACGCCCGCGTCCCATGCCGCCCGAATTGCATCCGGTCCCCAGGACTTCGTAACAGCGATGAGTTTGACGTTTTGCGCGTGTCCCCCGCGCTCGGCTGCGGCGGCAATCCTGTCCCTAACCTCCACAACGCGGCCGGCAAGGTCCGCAAGTGACATAAGAATTGAAGCTATCGGAAGTTACACGTTGAATCAAGTGAAACGGCACGCGATCCGTTCGCGACTTGAAGTGCCATTTTAGGGCATCCAATAAGACGCCGCATCAGCCGAACGCTGGGGTCGGTCGACGCGCGTGGAGGGCTTTGCAGCGCGGCGCCATAGCGGCTCACGAATGCTCGTGCGGCTGCAGTATCAATTCGGGCTCCCAACTCGGCACTCCACGGGCCGGCTGCGGTGTCGTCACGAACCATAACTGCGCCGCGTAATGTCCACGACGCATCGCGAATGAGCGGACGGCGCCCTTCGGCGGTGAGCGCTAGCGCCAATGGTCGGCCATTCGTGCGAGCGGTCGCCGCAATCGAAGCGATTGTCGGAGCCAGGCCACGCCAGGTGCGAACGATTTCCTCGTTGACCAACACTCCTTCCCTTCGCTCCAGTTGCTCGCGATACCAAAGCGCGCCCAGCAGGGGTGTGACAACGACAGTAACGTCGGCTCGAGCCTGTTCAACCGTCTGGAGATACCAGAGCGGAAAGGAATCGTTATCGCCTGCCGTCAGCAACACGGCATTCCGCGGAGCAGACCACAGAATCGCATCAGCAGATGTTCGAGCCAGCCCTGCGTCCGGTCCTCTGCGACGATCAGCCGCGCGCCAATTCAACACGACTGGAAGCACCGCGACCATCACGCCGATCGGCACCAGCCTCGCACTGAACCGCGACGCCAGTGCGACCGCGCCGTAGCCCGCCCAGGTTCCCCACACCCACATGGCGAGCGCGAAGAAGTAGTCGCGTTCGCGTGCCTCGTGCGAGACATCCGGAACGAGGCCGTAACCGAGCGACGCCCCCGCCTTGAAGTTCATGTAAGCCACCAGTCCGAAACCGCCGCACAGCCAAAGCAAAAGAAAAGCGCGCCACGTCCTGGCATCGACTCGCTTGTGCTTGAGGCAGCCGACCCCCCCCAGGACGAGGTACACGACGCTCGCTGCAGAACGCGCCAGAGATGGAGCGACTCCAGGAGCCAGTCCCAATCCGAACTGCCAGTCGAAATACTGAAACAGGTTGCCTAGCTGCAACCAGAGCGGGGCGCCTCGCGGCCACATGGAGCTGCTTCCGTACTGCTCTCGCCCAACGACGGACCACAGCGATGTCCAGTCGGATGGATTGCCGCTGTTGATGACGGGGTCATGCGCGGCACGCACCAGCAGGAACAACACGCCGGAAAAAGCTGCAAGCGCGCTTACGATCGTCGCTGGAAAAAGCCAGCGACGTCCAGTTGGTCGCAGCAACAGCCCAGCGACAAGCGGGATAATCGCTACAGCCGCAAGAACCGGCGAAGCTGTGCCGACGCCTGCAGCGAGAAAGCAGATACCGGCAAGGAGAGCAGCATCACTCCAGCGTTTACCACGCATGCCGTCGGTGCAAAGCAAAATCGCTGCTGGAGCGGCGACCAGGGCACTCATGTGCAGTGGCACGGCCAGACACAACAGGTACGCGGTAAGCACCAGCCATCGTGATTCTCCGGAGCGTCCCGCGCGCTCAGCGGTGCACAGCGCGGCCCAGGAAAGAAGCAACGACGCCGCGTACACCTCCGTTTCTGTTGCGTTGAGCCAGATCGTAGACGCCGCTCCAGCGCACAGGGCGGCGGCTAACGCGGGAGCACGCATTCCCGTCGCGCGAGCCAGCATGAATGCGGTAATGCCGCCCGCCGCAGCGGTGCATGCGGCAGAAAAAAGATTTGTAGCCGCCGCGCGCGGAAGAAACCAGAGCGCATCGCTCCACACTCTGGCGAGCAGAACGTAGAGCGGCGTGCCGGGAGCGTGAGGAATGCCGAGCGAGTCAACCGCAGCTATGAACTCGCCGGCATCCCAAAATGTGACGCCGGGCGCAAGCGTGACTGCATAGAGTGCCGCTAGTGCGAGCGCAGCCGCGACCGCGACGCGCGGCATCGATGCCTAGTGGCCGATTCCATGAATACTGCAGCCTTCCCGCCTTATCGTGCCCGCGGAAGCGACCACCTACACGCGAACCTGAAGAATCGGCATCTCGGAGGTTGCGCGCGGCGCCCGCCCAGCCACGATGTCGCGCACCTGGGGAGCAGAAAGATTTCGTAGCAGCCGGCCACCGGTTGCCACGGAGATAGTCGAAGTTTCCTCCGAAACGACAATCACGAGCGCATCGGTCTCCTCCGAGAGACCCAGCGC
>JACDCM010000162.1 GCA_013817545.1 Gemmatimonadaceae bacterium
CCCCCGCCTCCAAAGACGGTTACTTGGAATCGCCTTTCTTCGGCTGCGGGCGAAAGAACATTCCGGCTTCCTCTGGACTTATGGTTACGCCAACCACAGACAGAGCCTTGGCCATTGCCGGATCACGGCGCGCGGCCATGTCTGCGCCCGTCGGAATTATCATGTGATCCGGTGTGACGCCAATGTGCTCCAGGCGTTGCCCGTCAGGCATCACTACATCGGATATCGATACCTGCACCGTGTAGCTCAGTACCTGGGTAAATCCGACTTCGCGCGGCAGACTATAGGCGGTCGTAACCAAACCCGCGGAGCGGTCGCCAACAATAACCGCGCGCCCCTCCAGCTGCATGATGCGAGATGTTATCTCGGAGGCTGACGCCGAGTTGCTATTTATCAGAATAACCAACATGCCGCGGTATGGCTCCTTGCTGCGCGGCTTGGCGATCATCGGCTCGTTCTTCTTGCGAGTCTTGAGGTCGTAGACAGGGACTTCACGATCGAAGAAATGCCCGACCAGGTGCAGCATCGTCGATACCAGCCCGCCACCATTATTCCGCAGATCGAGAACCACAGAGCGGTGCTTTTTGGCCCTCTTCATCATTGCATCGACACCATCGGTACCGACTGCGAAGCTCGGCATGCGCCAAAGCAGAACGGAGTCTCCCAAGCTCATGTAATAGTGATCGGGCCGGCGCACGGCCGCATCGTACTCGTCGATCGCCCGTGTGCGCTGGATCGGATCGTCGTAATCGATGATTCGCTCTCCCATCGTGACCTTCGCCTCGATGTTGAGCTGCCTTTGCGCGGAGTCGGTTGAGCGTACCTGGAGCTGCAGCCGTTCCCGGGGGCTGAGCGCGTAGTAAACGTACCGCACGGTATTGAATGTCTTGCGATCGGGCTTGAATGCTTCAAACTGCAACACGACGTCACCGCGCTTGAGCCCCTTTTTTTCAGCGTCGCTTCCCTTCTTCACGGAAGTAATGAACAGTGAATCCCCGAAGAATCCGCTGGTAAAACCGTAATCGATCCTGGCGACTTTGGACGGCGGGTAGAAGTTGGTGTGGGAATCCTTCAATTCGTGCACGTAATCGGCGATGATCGCGAGCATATGATTGGGATCCCTTGCCGAGCGGATCGCCGAGTCTGCTATCTCGAAACGTGCGTCGATGTCAAACCCCTGGTACGTCGTGTCGTAGTAGAATTCCTTGAGATCCTTCCTGATTTGCGCAAGCATCTTGCGCCCTCGCTCCGTTGTCTCCTTGTTCACGCCCTGAGCGCGCGCCTGCGAAGGTGTAGAGCCCGCGAACAGGCAGCAGATGGCGAGAAAGCCGGCTGCATTCGATAGGCGGCGTGAAACGGCAAGGCACTGTCGCATTGATCGAGAACGTTAGAGAGGACTTTCGGAGATGCAGCGTACTGGGATATCCGCTGCAGGCTAAACATCGCGTAGAATGTTTACCTATCCTATAAACGATTCGCCAGTCTACTCGTTTCGGGGGAAGCGGAGCCTAAAACCGTTGACCTGAGTCTCCCTCCGGACTAACTTTCCCGCTCTGCACCCCCTAACATGTTCTCCCAGCTCGTTTTTTCGCTGCTGGTATCCGGCATTTAACACAGTTTTCATATGGGCAAGCCCACTTACCGTCCCCGTAACAAGCGTCGCATCCGGACGCACGGCTTTCGCGAGCGAATGTCGACTCGCTGGGGCCGCGAGGTTCTGAGCCGCCGCCGCAGGAAGGGCCGCCAGCGGCTGACCGTCAGGTTGCCGTCAAAGTACGCCGGCGCCTGAGCGCCGCCGCTTTGCGCGCAGCTATCGGCTGACGCGAGGCGCCGAGCTGTCTAAAGTTGCACGAGAGGGGAAGCGCTTCCGGACCGAGCACCTCGAGATCCGGGTAGCGGCTTCCCTTTTGAATCATCCGCGGGTAGGACTCATCGTGCCGAAGCTCAAACATACAATCGTCGAACGAAACCGTCTTAAACGAAGGCTTCGTGAGATAGTGCGCACGCGATTGCTCGCAGATTTGCCAGCAATTGACATGGTGGTTCGTGCGCGCGCGGAGGCTTATGATGCCTCGTTCGGAACATTGGCCGCTGAGCTTGCTCTCGGCGCCGCGAAGCTCCCGGCACTCATTGGGCGCTGAGCATGCGCGGAATACTGACCGCGCTCGTGCGCGGATATCAGCTGGCGATTTCGCCACTCCTTCCGCCTTCGTGCAGGTATCTACCCAGCTGTTCGGCGTATGCGCTGGAAGCAATTGAGAAGTATGGTGCGGCGCGTGGAGCGTGGATGGCGCTTCGCCGCATCGGACGCTGTCACCCGTTCCGCCCCGGCGGTTACGACCCTGTTCCTTGATAATTCCTGCTGATACATGGATAGACGTTTCTTAATCGCAATCGCGCTTACCGCCCTGGTCGTGTTGATAATGCCCAGGTTGCTTCCGGTGCCGAAGCCCTCCCAGCGTACAGTGGTCGCGGCGGATTCGATCGGGAAAGCAGGGCAGCCCGCGATACAGTCCGCCATCGACTCCACCGAAGCACAAGCCGCCTTGCCGGTAACGGACAGCCTCGCGGTTTCAGGTGCTGACACGGTGACCGTTACTACGGAGAAAGCGACATATCAATTCAGCACCGTTGGCGCTATGCCACTCAGCGCGAGCCTGACGGGATATAAATCGCTGGCCAACCCCGGCGAGCTGGTCGAGCTGGCAAGACCCCGAACTCCCATAGCGCGATTCCGACTGGTTACGGCCGGCGACACGATACCGCTCGATCGCATGCCATTCGCGGTTGAGCAGTCAGGTGCGACAGCGTCAGGAGCCGCTCCACTCACGTTCAGAGCTCCAATAGGGCCAGCGGCCACGGCTGCGATTACCTACAGCTTTGCGCCCGAAGGCTATCTCGTGAGTGTAAAGGGGCAGGTAGAGGGACTTACGGACGCGCAATTGCTCATCACGCTGCCGAATGGACTGCGGTCAGAAGAGGTGGATTCGCTGGACGACATTCGCCATCTCGCGTACGTCGTCAAGCCGGCGCGAGACGACGCAAGAAGCATTCAGTTCCCTGATCTGGACACAGCTAGCGCACGTACCGAGACTGACGGACCGTATTCCTGGATCGCGAGCAAGAACAAGTACTTTCTTGTGGGTCTACTCGTTCCCGATTCCACTGCCGGGGTGACGCAGCAAACCTTTACGGGTGTTAACGTGAAGCCCGAGCCGCGAGCCAAGAAAGACCCGGCGCGCGACGCTGCCGCTACGGTGACGCTGCCGCTTACGGGCGGCCGTTTTGCGTTCGACATGTACATGGGCCCACAGGAGTGGCGGCGACTGCGCGAGATCGGCCGGGAGTTTGACACGGTCAATCCCTACGGTGGCTGGCTTCAGGGTTTCGTTCAGCCTTTCGCCACGATCTGCATGCGGGCGCTTCTGTGGCTGCATGACACGTTCAAGCTTAGCTATGGCTGGGTTCTGGTGATCTTTGGCATAGCGGTGCGATTAATCCTCTGGCCTCTGAATCAAAGCGCAATGAAGAGCAGCATCAAAATGCAGCGACTTCAGCCGGAGATGCAGGAGCTTCAGAAAAAGCATGCGAAAGACCCGCAGAAGCAGCAGCAGGCGATGATGGAGCTGTATAAAGCGCATGACATGAGTCCCATGAGTCCCGTCCTGGGATGTCTACCGATGCTTCTACCGATGCCGGTTCTCTTTGCGCTCTTCTTCGTCTTTCAGAACACGATCGAGTTTCGGGGCGTGTCATTTCTCTGGCTCGCCGATATCTCCCAGAAGGACCCGTACTACATCCTTCCGATCCTGATGGGTCTTTCCATGTTTCTGCTGAGCTGGATCGGAATGCGCAATTCGCCGCCCAATCCGCAAGCAAAAATGATGGCCTATCTGCTTCCGGGAATGATGACTTTTTTCCTGCTCAATCTCGCGGCGGGACTGAATTTATACTACGCAGTGCAAAACATTGCGGCTATTCCGCAACAGTGGCTGGTGGCGCGCGGGAGAGCCAAGGCCGCCGCCACTCCAGTTTCTCCGTCCGCTCCTGTACGAAACGAGTGAGATGCCAAGTCGCGTGACTCGTCACGCGCCGGAGCTGCTGATGTGCGTATAACGTACATCGGTCATGCGACGATCCTCATTGAGATGGCTGGCGTGCGGATTCTTACCGATCCGAATTTCGACCCCAAGCTGGCGCGTTTCCTTCCTCGGGTCAGTGCACCAGGTATCCCCCTCGGCCAGCTTCCGAAGCTCGACGCAATCCTGCTGACGCATGCGCATGCCGATCATCTGAGCTTCGAATCACTTAACGCCCTTCCGAATGCCATCCCGCTAATTGCACCACCATCGGTGTCTCGATGGCTCAACGGCAGAGGATATGGTCAAGCTATACCGCTCGCACCGGGCGAAAGCTGGACTGTTGGGGGCGTCAGCATTACGGCTGCATCTGCCAAGCACATGGGTGCGCGATATGAGATAGACCGCTGGCGGAGCGCCGCTAACATGTACCTGCTCGATGCCGCCGGATTCACCTGTTTCTTTGCCGGCGACACGGGTTTGACGCCGGACAGTCATCGGATCGTCGAGGAGCGACTTGGAGGGCAAGGGCGTCCGCTAGACATGGCGCTGCTTCCGATAGGCCATGCTCCATGGTGGAAGCCTACTTTCAGAGACGGGCACCTCACCTCGGCGGACGCTCTGGCGCTGTGGGAGCGCCTCGGATCGAGGTATTTTATTCCGTATCATTGGGGAACCTTTCGTCACGTAACAACCGGGCCATATACCGCGATCCGCCAACTTCGGGCTCAACTCGCGTCCCACCCCCGTCATGCCGACGTCAAAATATTAGAGCCTGGGGAACGATTCGACTTAACCCGTGAACGCTGATACCGACTGGGCTGCTGGCAGCGGCCGGCTTCGGAAGCTCGAGCGAGGAGTACGGGAGAAGCAGCACTCGCAGAATAACAGTGCGCGAATCACAGATCGCTGACAGCGGCGATGCCACTCCTTCCGGGCTCTGACGACACTATAGCGGCCATTTCCACGCCGCCGGGCCGAGGCGCCATCGCTGTGGTCAGGCTGACCGGCGCACGCGCGCACGAGGTTGTGGCGAGAGTCGTCAGTCCCTGGCGAGACACAGAAAGGACTGCATACCTGACGGCCCTCTCCGATCCGATGACTGGGGAGCTCATAGACCGTCCCCTGGTCACCATATACGTCGCACCCGCGTCGTACACCGGCGAGCACATGGCGGAAATTTCTGTGCACGGGGGTCACGTGGTACCGGCTCTGGCGCTGGCAGCGGTGATTGCCGCCGGCGCGCGGCACGCACATCCCGGGGAATTCACGCGCAGGGCGGTGATGAATGGAAAGATGGATCTCCTTCAGGCTGAAGCGGTGGGGGATATCATCGATGCGGGGTCGCGGGCAATGCACCATGCTGCCCTTCATCAACTGGACGGCGGTCTCACCCGGCGCATCTCGGAATTGCGGGAAACAATTCTGGAGCTTGAGGCGCTCATTGTTTATGACATCGATTTCCCCGAGGAGGATGACGGGCCTATAGCCAGTCGGCGAATCGCCGGCGCGATAGCGGATCTGGCCGGGTCGCTCGACGCGGTACTTGCTACATCAGGAACCGGTGAGCTAATCCGCGGAGGGGCTAACGTAGTCATCGCGGGCGCTCCAAACACCGGCAAATCCTCACTTTTCAACGCTCTGGTTGGTTATGCGCGGGCGATCGTAACGGATGTTCCCGGAACCACTCGCGATGCTCTTGAAGCGCTCATCGACGTTGGTGAGTGGCCTGTTCGGCTCATCGACACGGCCGGAATCCGGGAAACGTCGGATATGATCGAGCGACTGGGTATCGAGGTGAGTGAGCGTTGGCTCCGCAGCGCGGATGTCGTGCTCGCATGCGGCGATACTGCGGAGACACTTACGGGAGTTGTGAGACAGATAGCATCTATGACTGAAGCGCCAGTAATCCCGGTTCGAACCAAGGGTGATCTCGATGACGAAAGCGTACCGATCGGCGAGGGGCCCCCCCCCGGTTCAAATCTGCAACTTCAAGACGAAGAAAGTGTCATCCATTCAGCGCGCGGGGGCGCAGAACGGCGCGGTGGACTTTCCTCGCCGAACGATCTGAAGGGCACATTCGAAAGATCAGTCATCGTTAGCGCGCATACGGGAGCGGGGCTCGCCGACCTGGCCAGGGGGATACAGGCTACACTCAGCGCCAAACACGGGGAGCGGGTGCAAGACACACCCCTGCTCACGAGGGACCGTCACAGGCGCGCGGTAGCTCTCGCCCGCCAGGAGGTCATGGAATTTCAGGAAGCCTGGCAGAACGGAGTTGTTCCGGTCAGCATTGCTGCCGTGCATCTCAGGGCAGCGACAGGGGCTCTCGAGGATCTCATTGGCGCGGTCGGAATCGAGCAAGTGCTCGACCGCGTCTTCAGCTCTTTCTGCGTCGGGAAGTAACGTCCGACTGATAGGCGCTCCAGCTGGACCGAAATTAGATGCTGCTAGCCTCGAAAACCCTCATCCGCTTCAACAGAGAGGCAAATTCGGCCGGATCTTGGCGCACAATGACCGGGTGCGTGCCGTCGCTTCCACGAAAGCGGCCAGCAGCGCTTTAGGAACTCGCCATCCGCAAGTGCACTAGGCGCTCTCAGCAATCCGAAGCGGTGGGAAAGTCGCCTCGCGCGCGATGGCGGTGATCTCTTCTGCGCTAGCGCGGATTGCCCACTGCCACCCTTTTTCCGCAATGGCGTACTCGACCATTTGCGAGCCGATGTAATAGCCGCTTCGTTCCGGCAATACGTTGCCGTCCACAGTGCGCGCACCGACCGACATTCCTCCAGAGAGGTATCGGAGACGTAATCCCAGGGCGGACCCACCCAAATCAGGCTCAATAGCCTGGGAGATGACCGGTGCGAGCTCGGCTACGCGCGCGTACTGCCGGCGACCGTATCCCAGATACTCCCATTCGGGATGACCCGGACTCACCGCACGGGCGACCTGGACAGCCAATCCTTCATTGACGATGAGCTCACGCAGCGACGTCCGGCGTCCCGTTTCCCAGTACGAATAATCTCCACCCGAATCATCAATAAGCCGGCGCAACTCACTCCTGCTAAGCGGGGAGGTGTATCGGACGACGTGTGCCATCTCATGCGCCACCCACAAGGGTATGAGATCCGGGCTGAGTCCAAGACCGTGCGTTTCCTTGTTTCTGGTAGCGGTAAAATGCTCCACGCAGATGAAGGCAACCCCCTTACCATGGATCACGAGCTCTCCGGCGTTCGCCGCGCCAACTCCCACCATAAGGACGATTTCGGCGTTGCTGTCGAGACCAAGAAGGTCGGCAGCGCGTGACCCGGCGCCGAGCGCAAGGTCTTCGAGGTCGGTGTGTTCCAGCAGGGCGATCAGATCGGCACGATCCGCGGTGACGGTAGATCTGATTACGTCAAAGAAGTGCGGATTTGCCGGTGAATCGCCGGGCAGAACGTAATTGGACCAGTAAGGCTCGAGCAGGGAGGCGTGCCGCTCGAAGTAGTCGAGGTAAGCGGAGACGCGATCGGAGCTGCGCAACACCTCGAGAAATTCGGGAACGAGATTCGTCAGCATCAGCGATCAGGGGTATGGGTCGCGCGCAAGATAGCGCGCGAGGGAGAATGGGGGAATAGGATGAACAGTTTACGGCTTCCAACTCAGCGTCCCGTCACAAACTAGCGGTTTCGCATGACGTCAAGTGTTGTTAGAGCCCTGAAGATGCACGTTCGAGATCTCGTGGCACGCATTTTCCACCCTGAGCCACCGCAAGGAGCGGTAAGGGAGAGCCAAATGACTACGTTGCGCCAAATCGATCTAAGTTGTCCAATCTGCTCCAATAGGTTCAGCTCGCAAGCTGTCCTGTCGACTAATTCGTTCGGGGGTAAGCGTACTGATTTTCATGAGCGCGCGGTGGGAGCGCAGCCTCTTCCGTTTTTTCTGCACATGTGTTCGCGATGCGGCTATACCGGATGTGAGCGGGACTTTGGCGATGAAGCCAACGTAGGTCCTGTAATCAAGGAGCATGTGTGGGACGAGCTGGCGCCAAAGCTACCTGGCGGTGCAGTGAGCGGGTCAGACAAATACGAGTTCGCGGCCAAGGTGGCCACGTGGCAGGGTTGGGAGCCGCGCCGAATTGCTGACCTTTTGCTCCGTGCGGCGTGGTGCTGCGTCGATGAAGGCGACGTCGAAGCTGAGCGTTACTTCCGCCGACAGGCGGCGAGGGCCTTTGAGCAGGCTCTGTCTACCTACGATGGTGTCGACCGCAATGAAAGGGCCGTGCTCACATATCTCGTCGGAGAACTCTGGCGCCGAGTGGGCAATCTGCAGATGGCGTCCCATTGGTTTGAACAGGTGGGCACCGAAATAACCAATTCGCACGCGCAACATTGGGTCGTAGATGCGGCTCGGCAACAACGAGACCATCCGCGCGAGTGGTTTGGGTAAATCGACTACTGGAACAAGGCGTAAAACTACTACCTTGTGCCGAACAGTCTGTCACCTGCGTCACCTAACCCTGGTAAAATGTAGCCCTGCTCATTGAGCTCCCGGTCAAGTGATGCGCAGTAGATCTTGATGTCAGGATGGGCGGTAGTAAGTCGTCGAACACCTTCCGGAGCGGCGACCAAGCACATGAAGCGAATGTCGGTCGCGCCGGCACGTTTAAGCGATGCTACCGCAACCGCTGCGCTTCCACCCGTAGCGAGCATGGGG
>JACDCM010000163.1 GCA_013817545.1 Gemmatimonadaceae bacterium
GAAGGGCTTCCTCTGCTCGGTGGGTTGGCCGTCACGTTCGCTGTCGTTGCCACAGCCGCTACGGTCACCGCGGGATGGGTGGCCCAGCTGAACGAAGCGAGCCGCTGGATGGCCATGATCCTGCTTGCTGGAACGGGACTGTTGCTTCTCCTCCCGCGCGCGGCGGATGGCGTCTCACGACCCTTCGTTCGCCTTGGCCAACGCATGGAGAATTGGGGAGAGCGTCAACCACCTGTCGTCCGTTCGCTGGCGGTGGGCGCTGCCGTCGGCCTTCTCTGGGCTCCGTGCGCTGGACCAGTGCTTGGACTCGTTGTGGCAGCGGCCGCGCTGCAAGGTGGTGGTGCACAGAGCGCACTTCTCTTTCTGACCTTCGCAATTGGCGCCGCTGCGTCTCTCGCGGTTGTTCTACTAGCGGGTGGCCGAGTGCTTGGCGCCTTCAACAGGACGATGCGCGCCGATGTCGCCGTGCGTCGGACGCTCGGTGTCATCACTCTCGTGGGTGTCGCTGTAATAGCCACGGGCTGGGATCGCGCGCTGTACGCCAAGGGTGGCGTCCCAGGCGCAGAAGCAGCGGAGAAACTGCTTACCGAGCGGTATGGCAGACGCGCGAGCAGCACCGACTCACGTTCCGCACTGGACATAGGTGAATCCCTGGACGATTTCGCCAGGAAGGAAATGGCCGCAAAGGCAGCAGCTCTTTCCGGGCCGACCCTCGCGGACGAGGGAGAGATGCCCGAGCTCAACGGAGTTACAGCATGGCTAAACTCGCCGGCTCTCAACCGCGACTCGCTGCGCGGTAAAGTTGTTCTCATCGACTTCTGGACCTACAGCTGCTACAACTGCCTGAACGCCCTGCCGCACGTGAAAGCACTGGAGGCGAAGTACCGCGACCAGGGATTGGTCGTTATCGGCGTCCACACACCCGAGTTTCCGCACGAAAAGGTACTCGACAACGTTCGGCGGCAGGTAAAAACCCTGGGCGTCGTTTTCCCGGTTGCCGTCGACAACGACTACAAGGTCTGGAATGCATTCCGGAATCGCTATTGGCCGGCGGCCTACTACGTCGATAAGGCGGGACGGATTCGCTTCCATCATTTCGGCGAGGGGCGCTACAAGGAGCAGGAGCAAGTCGTGCGGAAGCTGCTAGCTGAGCCCTACAAAGAGAGGAAGGCTGAGTGACGACGCCTGATGCTCTGAGGAAGGCGGGAGGCGGAATGAGGGAAACGGAAGCAACAACGTCGACAGCGTTGCCGCCTTCGTCCTCGAATACTCCGGCCACCGGCGACAAGCTCCACAAGAGCACTGTCCGGCATCACTGGATCGTACGCGTCACGCACTGGGTGTTCGCCTGGGCGTTCATCATCATGGTTGGAAGCGGCCTTCAGATCTTCAACGCATACCCCCGCTTCGCTCTCAAGGGTGATACGTTCTGCTGCTATCCCTTCGAGGGGAAGTCCATACCGGGCTGGCTGACATTCGGAGGGTGGCTTGCGGGCGCGCGCAATTGGCACTTCGCGGCGATGTGGGTCCTGGTGCTCACGGGCATCGTGTACCTGGCATTCATTTACTTGCACGGTGAATGGCGCGACCTCGTTCCCAGGCGCGGCGACATCCGGGACGCATGGGAGATGCTGAAGTTCTATCTCTTCGTGCGACGGGATCACCCTCATCACGGCAAGCACAACGCGCTGCAGAAGACATCGTATTTCGTGATGCCTTTCATTGCCGTGATCATCGTCCTCAGCGGTCTCGCCATCTGGAAGCCGGTATCGCTGGGTTGGTTGACGGCAGTATTCGGTGGCTACGTCTGGGCGCGATACTGGCACTTCGTCAGCATGATCATCCTCGTGCTGCTCGCGCTCGTGCACGTCTTCATGGTGTTCGCGGTTGACCCGTACAGTATTCGTTCAATGATCACCGGCGGATACAACGAGCGAGACTCGCCCCAATCACGCAATGCCCGGCCGTTCTACCATCTGTTGCCACGCTGGAGCCGCAGGTCGAAGACGGATCGCCTGTCCGAGCCGGCAGAGTCGGAGATAACATGAGTCAAGTGAGAGTCGTCCGGTTGGTCGAGCGGGCTTACACAAACCTGTTTTTGCGTAACGCCGAAGCGATGGACGCCACGCAGCAAGGCAATGCATCCACGTCGATGCGCCGGCAAAAGGTGTCCGCGGCGGTTTCCCTGTTCAATCGCCGGGATTTCCTTACCGCGGGTGCTTCGTCTCTTACCACCGCTTTGCTTGCCGCATGCGGCTCACATGGGCCGGATGAGGCGGAAAAGATTTTGCGCTTCGCCGAGCGTCAGAACGAAGTGGTGGAACGTTGGCTGCTCCGCCACACGGCAATGAATCATGCGCAGGGGCACAACGCCGGTAACGCTTTCCCCATGTACTTCATCTCGAAGACGGTGCCCACGTGGGACACCGCAACTCGCGGCCCGTGGACGCTGGAAGTCTCCGGTCTGGTCGACCGTCCCATGCGCTTCACTCTCGAAGATCTTGTCAAGCTCCCCTCCCGCCGTCAGCGCGTCGACCATTTCTGCGTCGAAGGGTGGAATGCGGTCGCCGAATGGTGGGGTGTGCGGGTGAGCGAGCTGGCGCGCGTGGTCGGCGCGCGAGCTGACGCCAAGTACGTGGATTTCCGGTCGTTCGATTCGGACTTTCACGAAAGCTGGGATCTCGAGAGCGCCACTCACCCACAGACCATCGTAGCGTACGCGAAGGATGGAAAGTTTCTCCCAGCAGGTTACGGCGCGCCGGCGCGGCTGCACTCACCCATCAAGCTCGGCTACAAGAACACCAAGTATCTGACGAGTGTCGTATTCATGGAAAAGCGGAATGGCGGATACTGGAGCGACCAGGGATACGAGTGGTACGGGGGGACGTAGGAAGTACTGCGGGCGGCGGATTGCGGATTGCGGACTGGAACAGCAACTGCGAATTATCAGATCTTGTGTTAATCCGTAATCCGTAATCCGCAATCCGCAATCCAGCTTCCCTTGTCACGCGCATTCGTCAACGATAATGCGGAGCAGTGGGGCGATCCTTCGCGTCGCTTCAACCTTCCGCCTCGGGAAGATGCCGGCTTCGATGCCGCCGCGGCCGAAGCGTTGCTCGAGGCCGCGCGCGATGGGGAAACCGGAAGCGCGGAGATGGCGACCGGCTATTACTGGGGCGAGCCGCTCCTTCGGCCGCACGTGCAGCGCATTCTGACACGTGCTGAAGCTGACAGTGACGACCGCCTGATTCAGCTCGCCGAAAGATTTCTGCGATAGCGTCCTCCCGATGAAAATTCGTGTCATTTCGGTTCCCTACGACTCTGGTCTTTTGCGCACGCGCATGGGTGCAGGACCTGATCGATTACTCTCAGCTGGACTCGCCGATCGCCTTCGTGGCAGCGGTCACCAGGTGCGTGAGGAAGAGTGCGTCCGGCCGGCAGCCACTCTGCACACGGAAGTCACTTCGGCGTTCGCCCTCAACGGCGTGATTTCCGCACACGTCCGTGAAGCAACGGCTAACGGCGAATTTCCCCTCGTTCTCGCCGGCAATTGCATCGCTTCGACAGGAGTTCTAGCTGGTCTCGGCATTGAACGGATACGCGTGGCATGGTTCGATGCGCATGGCGACTTCAATACTCCCGAGACGACGATCGGAGGATTTCTGGATGGAATGGCGTTGTCCATTGCAACCGGACATTGTTGGAGTCAGATGGCGTCGGGTATACGTGGGTTCCGTCCGATAGAGGAGAAAGACGTCTTGCTCATCGGAGCTCGAGATCTCGACGTACTCGAGGCCGAGCTACTCGCGGACTCTGCGATAACCACGGTGGCGGCCAGTGAAACAGCGGAACGCCTGGACTCCGTGTTGCAGCGTTCGATGCCATCCACGGCTGACGCGTATGTGCACGTGGACCTCGATGTGCTCGACCCATCCCAGGGCCGAGTGAATGAATTCGCCGCGGGCGGCGGGCTTTCCGTTGAGGAAGTCGAGGCCATTCTGCGCCTGATCGGAAGGAGGTGCCACCTCCGCGCGGCCGCCATTACCGCCTACGATCCCTCGTACGATGTGGACGGGCGCATCTGCGAAGCCGCGCTGCGACTCATCCAGGTGATAGCGGAAGTGGTGTCAGAGTAGTCGGTTCACAGTTACCGTGACCAGTATCGGGAGGATTGGGTGTTTCTCCCGAGCCCCGAAAACCGTTGTCGCGACAACCGAGCACCGCACACCGCGCTGTGCAACCGAACACCGAGCATCGAGCACCGAACACCGGACTCGTCGCGGCTGGGACTCTGATCCCTAAAGGGATTTCTCCGCACCGCGGACTCTCCTTGATTCCCCCCATGTGAGCGTCTAACCTTCTCCCTGCTTAACAAGTTCGCCCGAGCAGCAACCGCGGTGGCCTTACCCGCTACGCATTTTAACCAGGAATGATGCCTTTCTTGCCGCGCTCGCGCCGGCTGTTGTCAATCGCGCTGTCGGTGTTCATTTGCGCGGTGATCGCCGCGTGTTCAACCGATATACCGAACTCGACGCTTAATCCAAACAGCCAATTCGGCCGCGACATCGATCGCCTGTTCGACTGGCTTCTGCTCGGCGGCGCGATCGTGTTCACCATCGTCGAGGTGGGCGTGCTGTTCACGATCATTCTCTTCCGCCGGCGCGGCGGCAAGGGAGGCAAGCCCAGGCAGGTTTATGGTAACGCGACCCTCGAGATCACCTGGACGCTGATTCCTGCCGCGGTGCTGGCGTTCATCGCGGTTCCTACCGTACGCACAATTTTCAAGTACCGCCCAGAAAACGTTCCCGCTGATGCGCTTCAGGTCCAGGTGATAGGACATCAGTGGTGGTGGGAGTTCCGCTATCCGGAGCTCGGCGTCGTCACTGCCAATGAGCTGGTGCTCCCGGTGGGGCGAACCGCCAACTTCGCACTCACGAGCAAGGACGTGATCCACTCGTTCTGGATTCCTTCCATGGCGGGCAAGCGCGACGTCATAGCGAACCGGACGAACCACATCTATTTCAAGCCCGATTCCGCCTACGCATGGAACGGCTTCTGCGCGGAATTCTGCGGCACTTCGCACGCCAACATGCGCTTCAAGGTCTTTACCGTGAGCCCCGCGGCGTTCGACGCCTGGGTAGCACATCAGAAGACTGGACCGCGGTTCGGCGACGGGCCGGATTCCAGCGTCGCTGGTGCCGGCAATGTCGGCGCCGTTGCCGCCCCTTTGACACTCGCCGGGTTCACGAACGGCAAGCGGCCAGCGCATCTGGTCCCAAGCACCCCGATTCCGAAAGGGCTCGCTATCGCGAACGTTACAGGCGACGCGACACGCGGCGCACAGTTGTACAAAACCGGCGCGTGCATCGCGTGCCACGTGGTGCAGGGTGTGTCCCCGGGAATTGTTGGACCGAATCTGACGCATTTCGGCAGCCGCACTACTCTCGCAAGCGCCCTTTACCCGAACGATCCGCGGCATCTCGCACTGTGGATCAAGGACGCGCCGGCGATGAAGCCCGGCAGCCTCATGCCTGCGCTCGGCAGAAGCGCCCGCACGCCGGCTGGCTACACCGACCAGCAGGTGGCAGACATAGCGGCCTACCTTCTCGCATTGAAGTGACCGGAGCTCTCTGAATGGCAACCACCGTTACAGCTCCGGTTCAAGCTCCGGTTCATGTTCGCACCGCAGCGTACGCCGGCTCGGGATTGTGGAGCTGGCTCACGACCGTTGATCACAAGCGCATCGGCCAGCTGTATTTGTACAGCTCGCTCTTCTGGTTCCTGATCGGAGGCATTGAGGCAGGGATCATCCGCATGCAGCTCGCCACGCCCAATGGGACGTTGGTGTCGGCGGAGACGTACAACCAGCTCTTCACCATGCACGGCACGACCATGATCTTTCTGGCGATCATGCCGTTGTCGGCTGCTTTTTTCAACTATCTCATTCCCCTCCAGATCGGAGCGCGGGACGTCGCCTTTCCGCGGCTCAACGCTTTCAGCTACTGGGTATTCCTTCTCGGCGGAATCTTTCTCAATGCATCGTGGCTGGTAGCAGCCGCCCCTGATGGCGGATGGTTCGGCTACGCGCCACTGACTACAAAAGCATACTCGCCCGGCATGAACATCGATTTCTGGGTGCTCGGCCTGCAGATCCTGGGCATCTCGTCGCTGGCGGCGGGCTTCAACTTTCTCACGACCATAATCAACATGCGCGCGCCTGGAATGCATTTCCTGCGCATGCCGATCTTCACGTGGGCGTCGTTCATCACGCAGTTCCTCATCGTTCTGGCATTTCCCATCATCACCGTCGCGCTCACGTTTCTGCAGCTCGACCGGTTCTTCGGAACGAACTTCTACACGATCGCCGCGGGTGCGGACCCACTGCTATGGCAGCATCTCTTCTGGCTGTTCGGTCACCCCGAGGTGTACATCCTGATCCTGCCGGCCTTCGGCCTGGTATCGGAGGTGCTGCCGACATTCTCGCGCAAGCCACTGTTCGGCTATCCGGTGATGGTGTACTCGCTGATCCTGATCGCCTTCCTCGGCTTCGGCGTCTGGGCGCACCACATGTTCTCGGTGGGAATGGGGCCAATAGCTGATTCCGTTTTCGGTATCACGACGATGCTGATCGCCATACCGACTGGTGTAAAGATCTTCAACTGGCTCGGCACCATGTGGGGAGGCGCCATCAGGCTCACGAGCGCGATGCTCTTCGCGGTTGGGCTCGTCGGACTTTTCACGATCGGCGGAATCTCCGGCGTCATGCACTCTTCGCCTCCGGCAGATCTGCAGCAGACAGATTCCTATTTCGTCGTCGCGCACTTTCACTACGTGCTGTTCGGTGGCTCGATGATGGGACTTTTCGCGGGGTTGTATTACTACTTTCCCAAAATTACCGGGAGACTCCTCAGCGAGAGGCTCGGCAGGTACCACTTCTGGCTGACGTTCTTCGGGATGAATCTGACGTTCTTCCCAATGCACTTCGCGGGGTTGAACGGGATGGCGCGTCGCATTTACAGGTACGACTCCAGTCAGGGCTGGGATATCGAGAACATGGCGTCGACGATCGGTTACGGGATTCTCGCTGTATCGATGATCATCTTTGTGGTGAACTGGTTCATGAGCTTGCGAAACGGAAAGCGTTCGGGCCCGGATCCCTGGGGGGCACCGACAATCGAATGGAGCATTCCCTCGCCGCCACCAGACTATAACTACGCTCGCATCCCGACGATCACGTCGCGCTACCCGCTGTGGGACAAGAAGTCACCTGAACTCACGCGTGAGGTTCCGCATACGAAGGAAGGCGAGAAGACCATCGACGTGAACATTGGCGGTCAACCCACCGACGCTCACGTCCATGCGTCTTCCGACACCACTCTCAACGCCGAGGACGCGCATCCAACGTCGCAAACACTTGGCATCCACATGCCAATCCCGACGATCAAGCCGCTGATCGCCGCTATCGGACTCGTCATTCCTTTCGTCGGCCTGATATGGGACAAGAATCTCGTGGTCATGCTGCTCGGCGGGGGAATCTTCGTGCTGGCGTTGTTCAGCTGGCTATTGAGCCCGGTGGAATGAGGGCGGGGAGCCGGAGTTGGGGGATGGGGAGTGAAATGCTGCCCAGAATCAAATCGGTCATCGGTTTTGGCTACTCCCCATCCCCCATCCCCCCCTCCCGAGTAAACGTCCTCGCCCTATCCGGAGCTCCGAATTGACTTCCGCAGCTGTTTCCGCGCACCAGCACCACACGAGTACGGGACTGGACAACAAAAAGATCGCGGTCTGGGCTTTCATCGGCTCGGAATGCCTCTTTTTTATGTCGCTCATCTCGACATATCTGATTTACAAGGGCCGCAGTCTCGTCGGACCGTATCCGCACACTTCCTATACCGCGCCGGACGGAAGGGTCTTCAAGGAGATCCTCGACATCCCTGTTACGTCGGCGTCGACGTTCGTGCTGCTCATGTCATCGCTTACCATGGTGCTGGCGCACTCGGCGGTCGAGCGCGGGGACCGCAAGTATTCCAAGATATGGCTGGCGGCGACTGCGTTGGGTGGCGCGATTTTCCTGGGGTTTCAGGCTTTCGAGTTCACAGCTTTCGTGAATGAAGGGCTCAAGTTTAGCACGAATCTCTTTAGTTCGACGTTCTTCACGCTCACGGGGTTCCACGGAGCTCACGTGACGGCTGGTGTGATCTGGCTGATAACGCTCCTTTTCATCGACTTCAAACGAGGGCTGGGCCCGCGGGACGCGGTCAACGTCGATATCTGCGCGCTGTATTGGCACTTTGTCGACGTCGTCTGGATCGCGATCTTCACTCTCATCTACCTCATCAAGTAAGAGACGGGACGCATGGCTGACGATCATTCCGAATCGGAAGCGACTACAGACGAGCACGGCGACACTCACGCGCACGAGCAGCATCATCCGGGCTGGAAAACCTACCGGTGGGTGGCGCTGGTGCTCACTGTGGTCACAATCGTTGAGGTGTGGATCTACTACACGCCATTCACCGAGAATCGGCTTTTCGTGCCGTCGTTGCTGATAATGTCGGCGTTCAAGTTCGTCGTCGTGGTGATGTTCTACATGCACCTCAAATACGACGCGAAACTCTTTCGGGCGCTGTTCATTGGACCTTTGCTCGTCGCGGTGATCACGATGGTGGCGCTGATGTTTTTGTTCAGCCAGCTCACGCTGAAGATGTAGGGAGTTGGGAGATTGCGGGTTGCGGATTGCGGACTAACTGCGAACTGAGACCTGCAC
>JACDCM010000164.1:0-3488 GCA_013817545.1 Gemmatimonadaceae bacterium
GTCCGATGCTCGGCACTCGGTGCTCGTTTGTACGGCCAAGACAGCGGGTGAGCGGGAGAGGGGCGGGAATCGGAAATCGGGAATCGAACCTGGTATCCGGCAGTGTCGAATGAAGTTGGAAAGGAACTTTATATGTCATTGGAGGTTTATATAGCGAAGGAGATGCTATGCGCGATCGAGTATGGCGGCAAGAGTATGTTGCTCGCGTGGAAACGCTTGTTCGCGTTGTAGCGTCGCAGGACATATAGAAGTTGGGGGGGCCGCCGAGTTGACGTGACGACATTCGATTGCAGTCGTCATGCACGCAGAAGCAAGTAATGCCCCGAGTTGTGCTTGACGCTCCACACGAGCCTCGCTAGTTTGCAGGGAGCTTGGCTCGGCCCCGCGGAGGGGCCGTCTGCATAAAAGGACGTGCGGGGCTGTAGCTCAGCTGGGAGAGCGCTGCGTTCGCAATGCAGAGGTCAGGGGTTCGATCCCCCTCAGCTCCATGGATTGATTGACGTTAAAGTGACAAAACGCGCCTTGCGCATTTCGCTCGGTAGGACGTAGAGTTCCAATGGCGAGGTGATAAAGCAAGACGCAATTCGCGGAGGGAGTGTTGCCCGCCGCCGCTCGGTAGGACGTAGAGTTCCAATGACGGCGTGCGTGGCGCAGCCCACGCGAAGCAGTACCGAAGACGTCGCGGATTATTCCGCGGCGTTTTGTGCTTGGAGGAACTGCTGACACGACCAGCTTGATTGCGGATTTCGGATTGCGGAATAACAACTCCTCTTGGCAGCAGTTCGCAGTTAATCCGCAATCCGCAATCGGATGCACTCACCCCGTTCACGGAATTAGCGCATCCACGTCCGCTCTTAGTGCCCCCCACAACTCACCCGTAAACTGATCGGCCTCGCGTTCGGCGCCTGAGCGGAAGTCGCTGATGGCGGAGTTGCCGAGCCTACCCAGGAAGCGCAAGATGCTGCTTTCCTGGACGGTGAGATTATATGCGCGGGTCAAATGCGTCTGCGCGCGGGCGATGTCGGAAATGGCAAAGGTGAGTTGCGCACCGTCGTTCATGAAGGGGCGCCGGAGTGGCGCACGGAGCATGCGCTCGGTGAGCAGCGGAAGGATCCAATCGGGTTCGCGCTTGAACGTCGCCGTAAAACCGCTTGTGTGCGCGTCGCGCTGGAGAGTTACGTCGCCAAGCAGGTCTCGGAAACCGACGCGAAAGATGAGAGCCTTGGCGGTGAAACTCATTCGGACGCGGAGCGTCGTTGGAATGCGGCGAGGGGAAGCGTTCATCGGCGCGAGATTGCCGCTTGCGACGCGGAAGCGGAAAATGAAACGCCTGTCTCGCACGCTCGCTTCTCCCCAGCGGAGATCGTCAGCGTCGAGAAGCGAGACGGAATAGGTCAGGGGGGAGACGTACTTGTCGAGATATCTGGCGTAATGTGGCAGGACAGGGGCGAGGCGTTTGGGGTGAATTGTGGCGACGATAGTTACGGAGGTCGCGCCGTCCGGGTTCGGGGTGGTTTCGAGCGAGTCCAGCGTGTAGAGGCGGCCAAGTGCGGCTGAAGTTCGGGGGAGAGCTTCGCGATTTGACGTGCGGAGCGTGTTGCCACGGTGTGCCTCGAGCGTGGAGAATAGGGCGGTAACTGTGGCGCCGAGGTCGGCTCCTCGAATGGAACCGACAGCGAGATCGTCGCGAGCACGCCATTCGTAGACTCCCCGACCGATGTCGCGAAGCTGGAGTTTTCGGTGATAGGTGGACGGGGGAGTGAAGGGGAGGGAATTGCCATCAATGGTTAGACGGTAACTTCCTGCCGGAGTCGGAGCGCCAGCGATGTCGAGAACGCGCGCGTCGCCACTGGCCACGGTCCAGATCGAGCTGTCGCGGAAGATTCGCGACGGAACGAGTGCTGATCGCGCGATCTTGAGGCGGGCGGCGGATAGCGCGGAGTCGAATTCCAGCGGTCCGAAACGCGCACTGAGCGCGGAAAAGAGCTGGACCGCGTTAGAACGAGCTTGGGCAGGGGTAGGGGCGAGTCTGGAGGCTGCAGCACCGCAGGAGGGCGCCTGGACGGCGGTCCCCAGCGTGGCAGCAACGAGTAGAGTTTGGCGAATCGACGGCGAAATCACGATGCGGAATATCGCAGAGTGAGGCTGTGAGTGAAGGGCCGCGGGGTTGAATCGGAAGGCGGCCGGGCGTAACTTTGCAGTCCTTCGCGAGAGCGGAGAAACTGCCCCTTAGTGTAACTGGCAACACGTCTGACTCTGGATCAGAAGAGTCCTGGTTCGAGCCCAGGAGGGGCAACTGTAAGAGCCTCAAGTACTCACGTGCTTGGGGCTTCGTGTTTCCCACCACCGCCGCCGTAGTTTCGCCGTAGTTCTCGTCTCTTGAAGAATAGCCGCCGCGCTCTCGTGGTGGCTGGTGAGCGGCCCGTGCATCGCCGCGATGCGTTGACAACCAGCGTTTGGGTCGTCGGTGTTGTCACGACGCAACGCCTCCACCGCACGGCGTCTTGAGGCCGGTTACCTCAGTCGCGTGCAAGAGTCAGCATGATATGTCCAGTCATATGCCCGAGGCCCCGCAGACGGAAACCTTTCTTTCGCACGGCTCGCCTCAAACGACAGCGCTTCCAATGGTGAACTACGAACGGCTGCGTGAGCTTCTCAGGGCGACCACTCCGGAGAGCGAAGGGCCTCCGGTGGTACGTCTTTCGGCGATCATTACCGGCAAAGTGCCACCGTTCGCAGGGTGGCGCCGCTCGCCTTCGCGGGAAGATGTCGCACTACGTCAGTGGTGGGTTGCTTTGGAGGTTTCACTGAAGCGCCAAACGTTGGAGCTTCACGTCAGTCACACTGGTGACTGGTACGTCACTAGCGGAAGATCCTAGAGCGGTCAAGTTACCCTGGAGCCCAGCAGTCGTTTTTTCTACAACGACGAGAGGGAGGTTAGGCCTGAAATGCACATACGCTTTCGCGTTTCCGTGCATTGCTATCCGCCTGCGGCGGTGATTCTCCTTCCGAACTGGGGATATCCTGGGAGTGTACGGCCTGGAGTCGGTTGACGGCGTTAGCCTCCCTGCGATCGTTCTGAATGAACCTCCGGGCTCCCGGATCGAAGTGACTAGTGAAGCCCGTTCAGCACCCGAGCGACATCTGCGTCGGTAAGCTCTGCGCCCTCGATTCGGGTTGAGCTTGCCACCGATTCAATCGTCGTGACCTGCCGCAATTGGGCTAACTGCTCGGCGCGATTCTCACCTACCCGGCGCCAATGACCCTTGAATTCGTCAATCTCGCCGATCAGACGTGAGGCCTCGGCGGTTTGTTCAGGAAGCAGATTCGGGGCGAAGTCCGAATGGGGCGTCATTAATGTTGCCGATTGCTGCCGGTTAAAGCAGGGACAAGGGACAAAGGGCAAGGAAATGGACTTGTAACCCAAACTGGACAATAAACTGAATCAGGGAGTCACTGGCGATAAACCTGCCAATACATGCCAATAT
>JACDCM010000164.1:3498-8763 GCA_013817545.1 Gemmatimonadaceae bacterium
ACGTATAACTGTCGGTACCTCATCCTATCCTCCGGCAAGGCCAGCCCGTCATCCGTTTGACGCGCGCTGCAACGATCCACAGACTTGGCCCACCCCTAATCGCCGGACAGTTTACCGAATGACAGCGCGCAAGCAGGCTAAAAAATCTTCACCGCAGGCGGTGAAACAGCCAAAACAAAGAGAAGGCACTCCAAAGATTCAGCGCTGGATAGACCTGCTTGCCGCGCTCCTCCGCAGGAAGTATCCCGCGACGTTCGAGGAGCTTGCGCGCGAGGTACCCGCTTATGCCGATTCCCGTCAGGCTCGCGACGCGCGCACCCGGATGTTCGAAAGGGACAAGGATGAGCTGCGTGCTTTCGGTGTGCCGATCGAATCGGTGGAGCTCGACGTAGATGTGCATGGCTACCGGCTCGCGTCGGCTGATTTCTATCTCCCGTACCTCGTCGCTACCACTTCGGCACGAACGGGCAAGCCGCGAAAGGTGGATAGCTTCGGTTACCGCGCTCTGGCAACGCTTGCATTCGAGCCCGAAGAGCTCGCCGCGGTGGCTGAATCGGCTGCGCGGGTGCGCGCGCTGGGTGATCCGATGTTGTCGGCCGATGCGGAGAGTGCCATACGAAAGCTGGCGTTCGACCTTCCGATGGCTGCGAGCATGCCGAGCGATGCTCCGGTGCTCGCACGCAATCGCGACCCGGTGGATCCCGTGGTTTACGAGCGGTTGGGCGACGCGCTTCTGCGTCAAAAACAGGTCGCCTTCCAATATCAGTCCATGGAAAGCGACAGCTCGTCGGAGCGTACGGTGGAACCTTACGGTCTTTTCTTTCTCGGATCGCATTGGTATCTCGCCGGACGCGACTTGAAGCGCGAGGCCGTGCGCAATCTGCGCGTGAGTCGCATTTCCGTCGTCAGGGTGAATCCCAGACGTGCGCAAACGCGCGACTACGAAGTGCCTTCGAGCTTCTCACTGCGCGAGCATGCGCGATCGAGACAGGCGTGGGAGTTGGGAGACGGTGATATCGAGGACGTCGTAGTGGTGCTGTTGCGTGACAGCGGCGCCGCGCGAGCCGCCGCGCAATTGGGTGAGACAGTGGCGGGCGAGCCGCATAAGCGGCTCTTCAAGGTGCGGCGCTCCGATGTCTTCTGCCGCTGGCTTCTCTCGCTCGCGGGCGACGCGCGAGCGGTGTCGCCGAACTCCGTCGTCGAGCGATTCCACCAAATGGTTGCGGAGACCTCGGCCGTTTACGCCAGGGACGAGCGATGAGCGACGCAGCGGCCGCGCAGCTTCGTCGAATTCTTCACGTCATTCCGCTTCTGGGAGACGGCAAAGAGCACGAGCTCGGTGACTTGGCGGCGCGGGTAGAAGTTGAACGGGAAACGGTTGTCAAAGACCTGCTCTCTGTCGCGCTCCGATTCGACGATCCGGGGGGCTTCGTGGAGGGGATCCAAATCTATGTCGAGGCGAATCGCGTCTCTCTGGTCACTCGGCATTTTTTGCGACCGATGCGGCTCACGGCATCCGAGCTGCGCGCACTGGACCTGGGACTCGCAATGCTGCGCGCCGAACGGTTGCCGGAGAAGCAGGGAGCGATTGACCGGGCACGCGAGCGGCTGCGACAAGTGATCGCCAAGCTGCCCCCCACGGACGGAATGTCTCTCGAGGCGAGCACAGGCGCGGATGTGAGCGCGCGGAAGATAAGCGTTCTCAGGGACGCGCTGTCGAATCGCCGCAAGGCTACTCTGCTCTATCGAAAAGCGGATGCCACAGAGTCAACGCAACGCGGGGTATCTCCCTATGCCATCGTTTCCGCGAGTGGTGCGTGGTATCTGGTTGCCTTCTGCGAACGGAGCAGCGGCGTGCGGATGTTCCGGCTCGACCGCATTGAGGAAATCACACCGCTCGACGAAAGCTACGAGGTTCCTGACGACTTCGCGCTCGATGAGCTGTTGGCGAGCGGGAAGGTGTATGTGGGGGAAACTCTGGAACGTCTGCGCGTACGCTATTCGCCGCGTGTGGCGAGGTGGGTCGCGGAGCGAGAGGGTGTTCCGCTCGCAAAGGATGGTTCAGTCACGGTGGATCATCCTTTCGCCGACCTCGACTGGGCGGTGCGCCACGTGCTGCGATACGGCCCCGACGCTGAGGTGCTGCAGCCCGCGCCGGTGCGCCAGGAGATAGCGCGCAGGTTGGACGGAATACGTGTACTCGCGGAGTCGTTGGTGGAGCGCTCGAGCGCGAGTCCAGCGGCAGGCAGCGCGTGACCTCTCGCGATAAGGGACAGCGGCACTTCGTGCTACTATGGAATCCTTCCGCCCGCTACACCACTGGCGACGCGATGGACGACCACCTGGGCATTCTTCTCCGCGAGGCCGATCGGCGCGCCCGCGGCGAGCGCCTTGACGATGAAGTGTACGTATGGTGGGGAAAGGTGCGGTCAAGGAATCGCCGCGAGTCGGAGGGGCTAGCGCATGACAAGGACATTCGGGAGATCAAGAATGAGCTGGACGGCGAAGGCGGGCTGGACCGGGAGGTCCACGCATATCTCACCGACTATCGCTCGTTGTACGTCGGCCACGTTGTTGAGATTACTTACGATGAAATGTGCGCCGACGAGCCCGAGCTGGTGCCGTCATATTACAAAGGAAAGAATCTCGCGGTCGATTGCTGGCTGCGGTTAGCGGACATCCGGCGCATTGTTGATAACGATCTGCTTGGCGTTATAACGGCGCTGGGTGATCTCGAGGTCATTCACTATGACAACAGGCCGGTTTCACTCTTCGGCGGGATGCACAATCTGCCGCTGATCGTGCGCCGCAAGGATGCTGAGTGCTTCTTTGACGCGGCAACCCGGGCGCAGTACACCGAGGGACGGCTCTGGGCGCAGGCGGACAGGGAGCGTGGAAGTGAGATGCTGATGCAGGCGGAGCTGCGGGACAACGTCGTCGGCGAGAGGGCCTGGAATGCGCTGCATCCAGTGGCGCGTTCTTTCGTATCAAAAGCCGAAAGCGACTTCCGGCGACATCGAGGCGACGCGAGCCACAACTTCAGCGATGTGGTGCTAAACATCGCGAAGGCACTCGAGGTCCACTGCAACGATCTTTTCGTGCGATTGCTTTCGCGCGCGCCTGCAGCCGCTCGGCGGGTCAACATCGACGGGCGCACGAGGGACGTCGTCTCAGGCGGACCGCTTACACTCGGGCAGCTGGCTCATGCAATGCGGAACGAGAAGCATCTGCGCGATGCGATCCTCATGTCGTTACAGGCAGGAGAGCCCTTCATTGAGACCCTGGTAGCGGTGCTTGGCGAAATTGCGCCAATCCGGAACAAGGCGGCGCATGGTGAGCTTGTGGACCGGAAGACCGCACTCCGCTGGCGTAATCAGATGCTCGGTATTGGCTGTGAGGGGCTAATCTCGGAGCTCGAGCGAGCGCGGGTGATCGTTCAACCGCCGGCCTCGGGCAAAGCGCGCTCGTAGAGAATGACTGAGCGATCCGCCCGACTTGTGGACAGGGGTTCGCGGAGGTCACGTGCTGTCAGATGCGCGTTGTATCTATTAGGTGTGATCGCGAGAATTCAGCGTCAAGCAGGGCAACCCCGACATTTCTTCCCGCACAACATGCCGAGTCATACCGAACCAGAGCCCGCGGGCGAGCAGGCGCCCAAAACGCGCGATTTCGTCGCTGAATTCGCCAGTTTTTTGCGGGAGCATCAGATAAGTATCTCTGTCGAGGAGGTGTATCACCTCAATCCCATGACGGAGAATGCAGACGAGATACGCCAGCACAACTGCGTTACCGTGCGCTCGCCACGGTCGAAACGGCCGCTCTCGCTATGCTATACATCGTACAACTGGGAAGACCTCCGAGTGACTCCGTCAGACGTGATCCGGACACTGGCATCTGATGCCCGCATATTCGAATTGTCGGAGGGGAGCTTTGTTGGCTGGTGCGCAAGCTTGGAGTGGAGCGCCGACAGCCGGGGCGCCGAGCGAAAATTCCGGCAGACGTTCGAAGCGGTAGGAATGTTGCGCGAACTTCTTGGTGACGCCGCATACCGGGAGTTACTGGAGATGCGGGCTGAGGCCGCGGCGGTGGAATTCGAAGAGGACGAAGAAGATTGGGATGGGAATGGAGACGGGGTGACGCGTCTCTGAGCATCAGCTAACCGTCGTCAGACGGCCGAATGGGGCCGGCAAGGTGACAGAGTGTTGATTCTCAAGGGAGTAATCTGATATGGCTCGGACCGTCGACTACGATTGAGTCTCCATCGCAACCTGGCCGAAATCACCGCCACTCGTGAGCGCCGACGTCGTGCTGGCTTCCAAAAGGTATCGACGCTGAATAGAAGTCGATGAGGCCGGTGTTTAGTCCGAACGTGGTTTTCAGATCCAGACCACGGCCGATCAATGGGGACGTGCCGAGCAGCTTGTATGCGCTCAAATTGTGGAGCAAATCAGCGTTGCCAATTGTGCCTCCATTGCCGGGATTGATCAGCCCGGGATTGATCTGTGAACCCACGTTGGCGCCGTTAAGACTTTCCTGCCCTTTGCCGGTTCGCCAGGCAGCGAGACTGGTATAGGTCGTACCACCCCAAACGATTCTGGCCTTGTAGAGGCCAGCGTAGTAGTTATTGCCTTCGAATCTCAGATCTATGGCGCCGTTCAATTGATCCGTGGTGACGGCCACCACCCGAAGGTTGCCCGTTGTATAAAATGAGTTGTTACGAACGTGAACGTTCTTTACGTCGCGCGTAGTGATCCCCGAGTTATGAATGAAGATGCCGAGTGGGCTTCCCGTGACAGAAGGCTTTACGAAAACCGTGTTGTTGTAGATCTCGGCGCCGACTGTTCTTCCAAAGATCACGATCGCGCCATTCGAGTTTTTCCTTGCATCGTTTTCGCTGATGTTATAGCGAATCGTGTTGCCCGAGTGACTGTAGGTATCGGGCGAATGAGCGAGGAGGAATCCAGCACCGTCATTCCCGTGAGAGTAGTTGTATTGCAGTTTGGAGTTTCGGGTGTTCTGATCCAGATCGAAGCCGCCGCCATCTGCCGTGCCCCCGGTGCGGTTTTGGTAGGATTCATTGTGCTGAATCCCGATTCCGTCAGAATCGTATGCCCAGATGCCCACGGGCCCTTCAGGTGCATCGCATAGCCAGCCATTGTTGTAGGCGAGTGAACGTTCGATAGTGCCGCCGCTCACGCCACCCATGACAATGCCGCTACCACTGTTGCCGCTGAGACCTGCAACTCCGGAGTTCCTATACGACTT
>JACDCM010000530.1 GCA_013817545.1 Gemmatimonadaceae bacterium
AGCCGCGGACCGACTCTACGATCAATGGAAGAAACGAGACGGACGACGACATCAACGAGATCGGCGGTTATCTGCATTCGGAAACGAAGCTGTCGCGCTTGTTCGACCTCTTTCTGTCGGCTCGCGTTGACGATCACAGCCGCATAGAGGATCCGGTCTTCTCACCCCGGGCGGCGCTGGTCTTCGAGCCAATCGAGAATCAGAACTTCCGGATTACTTACAACCGTGCTTTTAGCACGCCCACAACGAACAATCTGTTTCTGGACCTCGCGGTTCAGCGCCTCAGTCCCCTGCTCCCGTATCAGGTGCGCGCCGTCGGCGTGCCGGAAACCGGTTTCCAGTTTCGTCGCGACTGCGCTGGAGGTCTTTGCGCCCGGTCGCCCTTCGCGTCCGATCCTTCCGCATTTCTGGCAAGCGACATTACAGGTTTCTTTCCTGTGATTCAGCGAATATTGCAGGCACGAGGAATCAACCTTTCAACCGTGCCTCCTCCGACGGCCGCACAGGTAGGGACGTACCTCGGCAGCCTTAACTCCGCTACAGGAGCGTTCGATAGAATAACGCCGGCCGACGTCGTGGACATCGATAGGCTCCGCCCCACCATCAGCAACGTGTATGAACTGGGCTACAAGGGTATAATCGCCAAGAGATTGCTCCTCGCGGCTGATGTATACAGGGAGAAGCGGGAAGACTTTGTTGGTCCACTGATTGTTGAGACACCCAACGTTTTCGTCGATTCGGCATCACTCGCAAACTATTTGGCGTTAGTATTTCAGGGGGGAGGCCTTCCTGCTCCCGTCGCCCAGGGACGGGCGCGAGCGATTGCAAATGCCGTGAAGGTGATCCCGCTTGGTACGGTTACGCCGGACAGCCGGCTCACAAACACACCAGACCTTTTTGTCACCTACCGCAATTTCGGCCAGCTGGATCTCTGGGGAGCCGACCTGGCGGCCGAAGCGATCGTAACGGATCGCGTCGCGGTGAGTGGCACGTATTCGTGGGTCAGCGATGATTTCTTTGACACGGACGAAGGAGGCGGCGCCTTCGGCATCGCTCTCAATGCTCCCAAGAGCAAGGGGTCCATCGGCGCTCGCTTTCGCGACGATGCCTCCGGTTTGTCGGCCGACGCGCGCGGCCGCTTTCAGAAGGGTTTTCCAATGAATTCGGGTGTATTCATAGGACAGGTGGAAAGTTACAGCCTTGTGGATGCGGGTGTCTCCTATCAACTGCCATTCACGCCCGGGCTCAGGGTCTCCCTGAACGTGCAAAACATCTTCGACGACAGGCATCGGGAGTTCATCGGCGCGCCGGAGATTGGCCGGCTTGCAATAATGCAGGCGCAGTACACTTTCGACCTCCTCTCGCCGAGGACAAGGTAAGGGGGAAGCGCGAAGGGGGGGCGGGAACTGGAAAGCGGGAGGCGGAACGCGAGAGGTTGCGCGTGAGCATTTGTCTCCCCCCTCCCGCCTCCCGCTTTCCTCATCAATGAGTTCGAGTACCACGTCCGGCAACGCAAGGTACGATGGACATTCTACTCGACCCTGATGCGCACCCGGTTATCGCTCACCGTGGCGCATCAGGGTACGCGCCCGAGAATACGCTCGTCGCCTTTCAGCTCGCGGTGGATCAGGGCGCTGATGCGCTGGAGTTCGACGTCCACATCTCGCTGGACGGCACTCCAGTAGTGATCCACGATCCGACGCTCGACCGAACCACCGAGCGTTCCGGAGCGGTAGCGAGTCTTCCGTACAGCGCTATTCGGGCGGCGGACGCCGGCGCCCGCTGGACTTCGGATGAAGGGCGATCCTTCCCCTGGCGTGGTCGCCGCGTATTTGTGCCAACGCTGGACGATGTCGTTTCCTCCTTCCCCGACATCCCCCTCGTAATTGAAATCAAGACTCGTCATGCCCAGGATGTCGTCCAGCGCGTGCTCGGAAAACATGGCGCGATACGGCGCTGCATCGTGGCCGCATCGGAAGTGGCGGCGCTCGACCAGTTCGATGTTGCCTACTGGTCTCTCGGTGCCGCGCAGCAAGAGATAGGTAGACTGAAATTCCCGCTGCTGTACGGCAAACGCGCGGACTCGGTGCGCTATCGCGGGCTTTTTGTGCCGGAGTGGTACTGGGGGCTTCCCGTTCCTACACGGAATTTCGTACGTGCGGCGCGTGCCATGGATTGCCCGGTGCACGTCTGGACAGTGAACAATCCGTCCGCCGCCAGGCGCCTCTGGGGCCGCGGTGTCGCCGGTATCATAACCAACTATCCGCCCGTCATGCTCGCCGAACGTGAGGCGATGTTCGGTTAATCGGTGCCGGGCCGTGCGATTCAATCCGTCAGCTTACAAACGCTCCAGTCCTCCGAAGTCGAATTTCTCTCTCGAAGGAAAGAGAAACTGCAAGGCCGCTGAAAAAGCTTCAGCCCATGAGCTCTCATGGTGTTGTCCATCCTTGGCCTCGAGATATTCAAGATCGGATCCGGGACTCCAACCTTTTTTCCGCAATGCTGACCTCAGGCGTCGAGCGTTTGATATGACCCCGCGGCCTTCCCCGGTGCCCGCGGATAGAAAAATGTGAAGTGGAGGTTTGCTGGAAAGACTTTCCACGTCACGCAGAATCATGCG
>JACDCM010000531.1 GCA_013817545.1 Gemmatimonadaceae bacterium
TGAGCTGTTGCACGCGACGCCGCACTTCGAGCTCGACCTGAAAAACATCGCGTCGCTCTGGAATCACGGCAGCGTTGTGCGCTCCTGGCTCAACGAGCTCGCGGAATCCGCTTTCGGCAAGGACGCGGCCCTCGCCGACATCCGTGGCTACGTGGAAGATTCGGGTGAGGGGCGCTGGACCATACAGGAAGCAATCGACATCAACGTCCCGGCACCCGTCATCACCCTGTCGCTGCTGATGCGGCTGCGCTCGCGACAGCAGGATTCCTTCTCCGCGAAGGTCATAGCCGCACTCCGGAACGAGTTCGGCGGTCATGCGGTGAAGAAGGCGTGACGCGGGGCACGCCAACCGCGACGGCACGAGTCGAGCGTCAGCAACCAGCACACGCTCCGCGCAGAGCGGACCCGTGCACCGCCATTATTCTGGGTGCTGGAGGAGATCTCACGCGACGGCTGCTGCTCCCGGCGTTCTGCCGACTCGCTGCCAGCGATCTTCTCGCGGACGACTTCCTCCTCCTCGGCGTGGATCGCCAACCGCTGGACGACGCCGGTTTCCGCGCCGGGCTGCGAGCCAGGATCGGTGGCGAGGAAGCTGGCGCGATCAGTGACGCCGCATGGGAAAAGCTGACGCCGAGAATTCGATATGTCTCCGGTGACCTTACTGATCCAACAGCGTATGCGGCCATCGCGACAAAACTCGCGGAGCTCGAGCAGGACCACGCGCCGGAGCATAGAAACCGGCTTTTCTACCTTGCCGTGCCGCCGGTGATCTTCGACCCGATCATCACTCAGCTCGCCGCTAGTGGTATCGCGCCACGAATCGAGAGCTGCGACGCACGTCCGTGGGTGCGTATCGTCGTGGAGAAACCGTTTGGCGACAGCCTGGAGAGCGCCATGGCTCTCAATGAGCACGTGCTCGAGCTCTTCGACGAGTCGCAGGTCTATCGCATCGATCACTACCTCGGCAAGGAGACCGTCCAGAACCTGCTCGTCTTTCGATTTGGCAATTCCATCTTCGAGCCACTCTGGAACCGTGCACACATCGCGCATGTGGAAATCACCTCATCCGAGACGCTCGGCGTCGAAACGCGGGGGCGCTACTACGAGAAAGCAGGTGTCATGCGCGACATGTTTCAGAATCACCTGCTGCAACTCCTGTCACTCACTGCGATGGAGCCGCCGGTCACGATGTCCGCGGACGCGGTGCGCGACGAAAAAGTGAAAGTCCTGAGGTCCGTCCGTTGGCTCAAGCACGGCACGGTGGATGAGAATGCCGTCAGGGCACAGTACGCTGGCGGTAGCATCGGCGGCCAGCTGGTGCGCGGCTATCGCGAGGAGGAAAATGTCGCGCCTGATTCAGTTGCGCCAACGTACGCGGCAGTGCGTTTCCTGATCGACAACTGGCGGTGGAGCGGCGTTCCTTTTTACGTCCGCTCCGGGAAGCGCATGGCTCGCAGGTTGACCGAGATCGTCATACAGTTCCACCGCCCGCCAATGCTGATGTTCGGGCATGAGACGCGAGGCGCCCTCGCACCCAACAAGCTCGTCCTGCGCATCCAGCCGAAGGAATCAATCGCGCTCACCTTCGAGGCAAAAACCCCGGGTGCCGCGCTTTCGCTCACCCCCGAGATCGAAGTGGCGTCGGTGGCGATGAACTTCTGTTACTCCGACGTCTTTGGCGGATCGGTCTCGCCGGCGTATGAAACACTGCTGCTCGATGTGATGGTTGGAGAAGCCACGCTCTTCACCCGGAGCGACGAAGTGGAGGCGAGCTGGCGTATTGTGGATCCCATCATCCAGCGATGGGAGCGTTTCACATCGAAAAAGATTCCCACTTACCGAGCCGGGAGTTGGGGACCGGACGAGTCTGATGACTTGCTGCGCGAGGGAGGAGCGGAGTGGCGCAATCCGGATGGAGACTGATGCCGTTCATGACGCCGCTCCAATCCACGCGGCTCGCCCAGTGGCCCATGCCCAGAGGAAGTTGTAGCCCCCAATGGGGCCGAATGCGTCGAGAAGCTCCCCGCAAAGAAACAGGTTTGGCCGCCTGCGACTCTGCATCGTTCGCGGATGCAACGCGAGCCAGGACGTCTGCATACCAGCCGTTCGCCGCGATCAAATCCGGTTGACAACGCCGAAAGGCTAACCCAGACTTAGTTCACTCAACCTAGTCCTCGATACTGCCATGGTCACCGTCAACATACACGAAGCCAAGACCCAGCTCTCTAAACTGGTCGACCGGGCCGTCAAAGGCGAAACTTTCATAATCGCGAAAGCGGGCAAACCCCTGGTAAAGGTCGCGGCGCTCGATGCCCCCGATGTGCCTAAGCGGCTGGGATTCCTCAAGGGAGAGATCGCTGTGCCTGACGACTTCGACCGCATGGGCGAAAACGAGATAGCGGCGCTGTTCGGGGCCGGTGTTTGAAGCTTCTGCTAGACACCCAGCTGCTGCTGTGGGCTGCCGGCCAGCCGGAGCGGCTCTCGGCCGCGGCAAAGAAGCTGCTTAACAACCCGCGCAACGAACTGCTCTTCAGCGCCGCGAGCCTCTGGGAGGTGGCCATCAAGAGCACACTCGGGCGCGACGATTTCCGCGTGGAGCCTCGGTTGCTG
>JACDCM010000165.1 GCA_013817545.1 Gemmatimonadaceae bacterium
GGAATAGGGAATCGGGAGCCGAAGCCGAGCAATCTGAGTGAGAGCCGGCCGGCCACTGGATGCGGGAGGTTGTCCGGATACCGGTCCCATTCCCGATGCCCGATTCCCGAATCTCCCAGTTGAACTTGCCACGCCCGTCATGGTACTATAGGCGTACAACCAGACGCAGGAGATTTCGACCCGATGCCCACCCCGTTTCTGAGTTCCGAAGAATACGACGAGCGTGCCCACCAGCATTACAACGAAGGGCAGTACGAGGAGGCGCTCGAAGTACTACGCGAGGGACTTTCTCTGTATCCCAACGCGGTGGAGTTGCATATCGGGGTCGGGTATGCACGGCTCGCCCGTGAGGAATTCGCGTGGGCGCGCAAAAGCTTCGAGCACGCGACGGTGCTCGATCCCGATCATGAGGACGCCCTCGCCGGCCTGGGCGAGACGCTTCTCCGTTTTGGCCAGACACAGGACGCTGTTCGATACTTCCGGCGTCTGATTGATCTCGGCTATCAGGACGATGTAGACATAGTTCTTCAAGCAGGACGAGCTCTGTTGGCGAGCGACCTGAATGATGAGGCTCGCGAATTTTTCGAGCTTGCGGTGAAGGAGGCGCCTGGAAATGCGGAAGCACTCTCGAACCTCGCTTACGTTTTGCATCGCGTCGGGGACGAGGACGGTGCGATCGCCAAACTGCGCCGCGCGCTCAAGGAGGATCACGAGCTTGTTGAGGCGCGCATCTATCTAGCGAACATCCTGTACGACCGGAATGAGCTGGCGGAAGCGCTTCGTCATCTGGAACGGACGTCGCCGGAAGACCATTGGCACGACATTGGGATCTGGCGAATGATCGAGCTCAAGAAGTCGCTCCAAAGAGCGACGGAGGGCGACGACGAGCTGCGAATCTGGGAGGAGCGGCTCGCCGAAATAACGGAAGAGACCGACGACATCGATGAAATGCTTGCCGAGATAGAGGCCAAGGTGACGGAGGAGTCGCACCAGGACGTCCAGGGTCAGCTTGAACTGTTCGGCGCTTTGCTCTCGAGCCTGGCGGAACAAGGTTCCGAGGGCGGGACCCCGCACCGTGTGCTGACACCGGAAGGGCGGCAGTTCGACGGAAGCTGGGAGGAAATCGTTCGTGACATGAGAGACGCGACGCGTCCGTATGCGGGGTGCACGATGCAGGAGTTCATGACCGTCGAGGCACGTCGCGTTCAATCCGACAGGGGAATCGACATTCCGACGCACGATGCCGAAAGCTTCATTCGTGCGAGTGCGAACGCAGGTCTGCTACGGATCGTACGTTGACCGCGCCAGACCAGCGCGCGGTGGTTGCGTCACTCACCGCCGCGCGACCGAGGCTTGATCGGCTCGATAGCGGGCGAGATACAGAGGATCTCGCTGCGGACCTGATCGAGGCCTGGTCCGCAACCGAGGGAGCCTTGCGTTCCATCGTTGGTGGATCGACTCTCTCAGGGCAGCCGCTCATCGGCGCATTACGCCAGAAGAATCTGCTGTCGTTGGACCAGGCACATGCGCTACTCGAATTTCTTGCGGCACGGGATCGTTCGCAGCGTACTGACTACCGTCCGACGGCCAGCGATATCGCCGCCGCGCGCGAGGGCTTCGCCAAGCTGGAGCACGGTATCATCGCGCAGCAGATGGGCACTCCATCGCTGGCGGACACAAGCATGTTCGCCACGATTGACTCACCGGTCGCCTCCCGACCTCGGGCGGTCGCCACTCCATTGGCGCCGGATCCCGTCGTGCGCCGCCGCCGCCCGATTCCGCTTTTCATTCCCGTCCTGATACTCCTTCTGTTGGGGGGCATAGCCGCGTGGTATTTCCTCACGCGCGATGCCGGCGTGCCAGGCGGGGTAGCGAGCGGGATCGAGGCTTATAATGGCGGCCGGCTCGATCTGGCGCGTGGCGAATTTGAAGTTGCGGCGCGCAAGAATCCGCAAATCGCACTGCCTCACATTTGGCTCGGCCGGGTTGCTCGCGATCAGCGTGAGGACGCCACGGCAGCTCGCGAGTTGGCCACCGCGGAGCGATTGGAACCAAGCAATCCCCTGGTGCACCGTGAGATTGGCGCTTTTCATCTCGCTCGAGGGCGAAATAACGAAGCGAGAGAACGGTATGTGCGCGCCCTGCAGCTCGATCCGACGGACCGAAACTCTCAAGGGTGGCTGGCGTGCGCGCTCACGCGCCTCGGGCGTACAGATCAGGCGCAAACCTGGCTGAACCACGCCGGTACGGGTGACTGGACCCGTTGCGCCTCCGCTCCGCCCGTGCGACCGGTTATGCCGCCTGGATGATCGAATTTCGCGGTGCCGGGAAGGTTTACAAATCTCGATTAGGCAAGTCGGTCCGCGCCCTGCAAGATTTTTCCCTGCGCGCGGAACGCGGCGAAGTACTCGGCATTGCTGGTCCCAACGGCGCTGGCAAGAGCACACTGATCGCAATCGCACTTGGTTATCTCACACCATCGGAAGGCAAGGTCACCCTCGATGGCCGCTCTCCTCGCGAGTTCATCGAGAGCAATGGAATCGCGTACATGTCGGAGCTGGTTTCCATTCCGCCCAAATGGAGCGTCGAGTCGGCGATTACACGGTATGCGCTGTTGGCCGGAATTCCGAGTTCCCGCATGTCCGCGCGAAGGGATGAATCGATCGAGCGTCTCGGCTTGGCTGAACATCGTTCAAAGACGATAAAACAGCTCTCCAAGGGAAATCTACAGAGGCTCGGTCTCGCACAAGCGCTGCTACGCGACGATGCGATAGTGATTCTCGACGAGCCTACCCATGGATTGGATCCGGTATGGACTCAGCGGTTCCGCGATCTGATCCACGAGTTGCGCACACCGGATCGCACGATTCTCGTCGCGTCGCACAACCTGGACGAGCTCGAGCGCGTAGCAGACCGGGTCGCCATCATTGACCGCGGACGCCTGCAGCGAATCGTCGCCACGGGTGAGACGTCATCGCGCGTCGCAAGCTCGTATCACATCTCGGTGCTACGCGGTGCGGAATACATCGCCGAGGTGTTTACCGACGCCCGCGATCTTGGGAACGGAGCGTTCGAAGTCGGCGCGTCCGACGTCGAATCGCTCAACCGGGCGATAGGTGCGCTACTCGAGCGCGGTGTCCTGCTGACGGCAGTGACACCAACCTATTCTTCACTTGAAACCCAGTTCCGTGAAGCGGTAGGCGAGGTGACACGGTGAAGGCGCGATTGGGACGGTACTCGGCATGGCAGCTCCGGGATTTTGTTTTCGAGCGAGGCATTCCACTGATGGTAGTCGCCGCGCTTCTGCTATTCCCAACAGTTGCGAGCGTGCGAGCCAGGCTTGAACTACAGGCTGCTGGTCCCACGGATCGTGATATCGCACTCAATAGTTTTACAGCTCTCATTGTCGGGATGCTCAGCTTTGTAATTATCCTCATCTCGACGAACGGCATGGTGCACAACGATATTCGCCGGGGATACTTCCGCTTCCTGTTCGCCAAGCCCGTAGCGCCGTGGCGTTTCTACGCGCAGAGCTTCGCCGTGAACTGGCTGGGAGCGATGCTGGCCGCATTGGTAGTGCTCGCGACGTTCTTCGCCTTCACTACTCCTTTTTTCCCGCCGGGTCTGTTCCCCTTCCTCACGTTGTACTATCTGGCGCTTGGTGGTCTGGTATTTTTCGTATCCGTCCTCACGAGGCTCGACTGGATCATCGTCGCGGCGATCTGGGCGCTTGCCCAGTTACTCCGTGGCGTGTATCCCCCAGGCTCCGGATTGTTTGGCCGAGTGGTCGATGTCCTGTTTCCGCCTGCTCACCGTATGAGCGATGTGGGCGCGGCGCTCATGCGTTCCGGCGCCACGGGTGGAGCAGCACTTGGCGATTCAGCGCTTCTCCTTTCAGTGCTTTGGCTAGTGGGTTGGGGCTTGCTGGCATTTATCGCCGGGCTACTCCTCTTGCGGCACCGGCCGCTGGCTGCATGAAATCGTGATTTCGCTTCCCGTTATTCCGCATGAATCAGTGCGGCGTCTGACTCTCGCGAACGGCCTCACAGTCCTGATACGACGCGACGACAGCGCGCCGGTTGTCGCCATAGTGACATACGTAAAGGCAGGGTATTTCGACGAGTCGGATGACGAGGTTGGAATTGCGCACGTCCTCGAGCACATGTTCTTCAAGGGAACGGAGCGGCGCGGTGTCGGAGAAATCTCCAAGGAAACCAAGGCAGCAGGCGGGTACCTGAACGCCGGGACGATTTACGACCACACGAGCTACTACACGGTTCTCCCCGCCTCCAGCCTGTCGCGCGGTCTTGAGATACAGGCGGACGCCTACTCCAACTCACTGATTGATGACGAGGAACTCCGGAAGGAGCTCGAAGTCATCATCCAGGAGGTGAAGCGGAAAGAAGACAGCCCTGGCGCGGTTGCGATCGAGTCCCTGTACGAGCTCATGCACGCGGCCCACCGGATGCGCCGCTGGCGCATCGGACGCGAGGACGTATTGCGCGCGTTTACGCGGGCCGGTGTGAACGGATTCTATCGGAGGTATTACCAGCCGAGCAACACGATTCTAGCGCTGGTGGGAGACCTAGACCCCGATAACGCTCAGAAGGAAGTCCAACGACTTTACAGAGATCTGCCGAACTCACCATTCACGCGCGATCGGGGACCCGTGGAAAATGGCAGCGCGAAGTTCCGGTACCGCGAGCTGCATGGTGATATCGCACAGACACAGATCGCGATCGGTTGGCGTACGCCCCATTCCATGCATCCTGACACGCCACTTCTGGATCTCGCTGGGACCGTGCTCGGCGGCGGTAGAGCGTCGCGTCTGTACCGAGCGGTTCGGGAGCGTAAACTCGCCGCGTCAGTGTCCGCATTCAATTACACGCCCGCGGATACGGGGGTCTTTGTAGTACACACGGAAGGGCCGCCCGAAAGTGCAGCCGGCGCCGCGCGCAATGCGTGGGACCAGGTTCGCGATCTTCGGCAGGGTGGCCCGGAACGGGACGAGCTCTGGCGTGCGAGACGGATATTCGAGAGCCGCTGGGTCAAACGACTGGAAACGGCAGAAGGTCAGGCCAATCATCTCGCTGAGTGGGAAGCGGAAGGGGACTGGACGCTGTCAGACCGCTACCTCGAGCGGTTACTCACAGCGGAGCAAAGTCTCGTGTTCAGGGCAGTTGAACAGTACCTCGATCCGGATCGAGCCAGCATCGTTGTGTATCGCCCCGACGGCGCCTCGCCGCTAGCCGGCGACTCCGGTGCGATGCTGCGATTGTTGACGTCGGAAAAACCGGTGCCACTTCCGGTTCCCGCACCGAGGATCGCCGCGGTTTCGGGAAGCTTGTCCACTGCGCCTTCGCTTGAGCGCGTTGAGGGGCGCGTTAACGTGTACCGCACCAACGGCGGCGTCCCGATCATCGTGAGGAAGAAGGGCGGCGCGCCGCTCGTGCACGTTGGGGTGTACATGCTCGGCGGAGCAATCGATGAGGACCCGGGGAACGCCGGTCTCACGACACTACTAACGCGGTCAGCGATCAAGGGAACCAGTCACCGCGCTGCGACTCAGATAGCCGAAGACGCAGAGCTGCTTGGCGGGAGTATCAACGCCTTCACCGGGGCGGAGAGTTTCGGTTGGTCGATTTCTGTGCCGTCTGCCAATATGGACGCGGCGATCGATCTACTCTCGGATGTCGCGCAGCACCCTACCATTCCTGACGCTGCATTCGAGACCGAGCGTGTCGTTGCACTGGCGGACCTGCAGATGCTCAGCGATGACATGTATCGCTTCCCCATGCGGCTGATGTTACAGGCTGCTTTTTCCGGGCATCCGTATGGCGTTCCCGCATCAGGAACCGAAATTTCCCTTCCGTCCATTGGGGCGAATGATGTACGGGAGTGGCATCGAATACGCGTCATGCAATCGCCCGCGGTGATAGCTATTGTAGGCGACGTGAATCCGGACGAGGCAGCCACCATTGCGGCCCGCTCGTTTGCGTTGTTGCGTCATGCAGTGGCACCTGCGGCTCCTCCTGCGCATTGGCCGCGGACCGCCGTGTCCTACGATGACCAGCGCGAGAAGTCGCAGACCGCTATCGCGCTCACGTTCCCCGCTCCCGCGCGCGGTGATAGTGGACGGTACGCAGCGCGCCTCATTGCGGGCGTGGCGAGCGGGCTGGGCGGACGATTCTTCGACGAGCTTCGCGACCGACGGTCACTGGCGTACTCGGTGCAGGCATTCACCACGGAGCGCCGAGCGGCAGGCATTTTCGTTTCCTACATCGCGACGTCACCGGAGAAGGAAGACGTCGCGCGCGAGGGGTTGCTTCGGGAGTTCGCCAAGCTACGCGCTGAGCCGGTGTCCGAAGCGGAGCTGTCGCGCGCGCAGGAATACGCGATTGGCACCTATGCGATCCACCAGTCCAGTGGCGCCGCAGTCCTAGGCGATCTCGTGGACGCGTGGCTGTTTGGAGAGCTGATCGAGTTGGAGGTTCACGAAGCGCGGATCAGAGCGGTGACCGCGGCCCAGATGCTGGAAGTGGCGGAACGCCACTTCGATGAATCGCGGGTCGTTCAGGGGATTGTAAGGGGACGATAGAAGCGGGCATCGGGAATCGGGAGGGCCGGCGTCCGTCCTGTTGAGCAGGGAGAACGCAACACCCGCCGATTCCCGATTCCCGATCCTCACCGCTCGTTCAGTAATCGAACAGCTTGTCCCACCCGGCGCGCGGCTACACGCACGCGCCCGCCCGGCGCCCGCAAGCCGACAGGCGACTCGTAATCACTTGCCGAGAAAACGATGAAACCAGCGATCCGCGGGTTTCGGGTCGCCCAGGCCATGGAGGACCACAGGGCCAACTCATGGCTGCGGTCTCCGTGTATGGTTGGAAGTCCACCACCCTCGAGCACCCAATGCTCCTTGCGAGACTTGGCGGCGACCATCCAGCGCTCCGCGGCAGCCGTCTGGGCATCGAGCGACACGCCGCCTCCCGCCCCAGGGAGCAGGGTGAAGCCTATGGCGTCGATGCCGGAAACGCTCTGAACCGCCCAAGCGTAAAGCGCGCTGTCGCGCGAGCTATATGAGGGCACGTGCGCCATTACGAGAGTGCGCGGGCGAATGCGGTGGGCGCGCTCGGCCGCTTCGGAGAGGTACCATGTCCATTGGGCGACGGGAAGCGCAGCCCCTGCGGCTGGAACGAGATAGTCGGGTCTGAGTCCGCGCACGAGTCGTTCGACATCGGCAAGGCGAGATCGAAGCTCAACAGGAGTTAGAGGGCGCGCTACGGGTGACTGCCCCATGCTCGAGAGATCCAGCGCGACAATGAGCTTCCTTCCAGCCCGGCGCGACTCCTCCAGCGTACCTGCTAGGGAATCGAGAAGAGCCAGGCTCACGCGGCCCGGTGTGGCGTACACGCTCACGATCTGCGCCTCGATATCTGCGGCGATGGCGAGGTCGCTGGTCAGAGACAGAGACGGGGGACCACCACCGGTAAGAGTTGGAAAGAGCTTGACGCCTATAGCGAAGTCTCCCGCGGGGCGTTCCTGCAAGCGGTCTCTGGCGTGCGCCGTGTAACGCGCCACTCCCAATCGGGCACGCGGGACCGCAATGAGGATCAGCACGCCCCAGGCGGCCGCAATCACTGCCATTGATGCGCGGGTTATCAAACCCAGTCGCGGAAGCCGCGACGGAATGGCCGGAGCAATAATGGGAACCAGCAGATACAGGGAGCGCATGACCGCGTCCGGGTGTGCAACCAGCTCGAGCGCGCTTGCGTGGGCCGCTGGCAACGCTGCAATCGCGTGGGAAAACGAAACTCCGAGCGACATGACATATCGCAACACCAGCACGGCTGCGAGAATAACATTGTAAGCCACAATGGGCACGCCGATAGTTCGCCCAACCCTCCCGGTTCTCGTCGCATAAATCGCGTGCGCCGCTATTATCACCGCGGTCGCCGGCCAAACCCACGCAATCTGATGCAGCGCCCTGCCGGTCAGCAGGGAGCCCGACATTACGGCGATAAAGACGGCCGGTATGATCATGAGACCGGCGAGCGCGCTGAGGGTGGCTAGCACGCGAGGGGAGTCGCGCCACCGCGCCATACGTCCGGCCAGAATGAGATTTCCGAGTATGATCAGCGCCATCAACGCCAGATGCAGCCAGCCAAGATAGCCTTCCGCTGGGAGGCGGCTCATCCGCGCAAGTGTGTTTCTCCGTGGATCGCGCTCGGCGCCAGTCTTCGAGCGAACACATCAATCACCTTGCCGGGATCGTGATTCGCGTGTGCGAGCACATCGAGGAGTAAAAGCTCCCGATCGGGGAGGGCATGCAATGCAATGTGGCACCCGTCCAGCAACAGGACCCCGGATACCGTTTCACTCGGAAGTTTGCGGACAATGGGCGGCGCCACAGATGAGAATCCAGCCGCGCCGGCACCCGCGATCAACAATCCCGTGAGCAACGACACATCGCGCAGCTTGATACTCGACACGCCGGAAAAGTCACAGAGGACGTGCTGATAGGGGGAAGGTTCTGGCTGCAGGGATTGCATGCGGTCAGAATATCCATTGAGTGCGGGAATGACAATGAGACGGACTGCGGATTGCGAACTGCGAACTGCGAACTGCGAACTGCGAAGCAGCACGAATCTTCGCGCCGGGAATACTTCGGCGGTGCGCTTGCTAGGTGCTGCTAACCAACTCCCCCAT
>JACDCM010000532.1 GCA_013817545.1 Gemmatimonadaceae bacterium
CGACGACACCGCCACGCACGACCACGCCAGCTGCTCCCGCTACTCCGAGAACAACGACAAGCGGAAACACAGTAGCAACCGGCACGAGTGGTTCCGAAGGGCGGCTTGCCACGATTGGCGCCGGCACCTCAATCAATTTGACTTCCGGCTCGCGCGTCTGCACGAATACGCACAAGGCTGGGGACAAGTTCACCGCGACGGTGAATGAAGCGGTCGTAGGCTCCAATGGCGCGGTAATCCCCGCCGGAGCTACCGCGGTTGTTCAAGTGACCTCGGTAAAGCGCAGCGAGAATACCAGCGACGCGGCGCAGATTGGTCTGGTGGTTCAAACGATCAGCTTCGGCGGAAAGTCGTATCCGGTGGACGCTACAATCACGTCGGCGGCGGTTGACCGGACGCGCGAATCCGGCACCAAGGACGATACCAAGAAAGTCGTCGGAGGCGCGGTGGTTGGCGCCATCATCGGCCAGATACTCGGCAAGGACACCAAGTCGACGGTTATCGGCGCGGCCACTGGCGCAGCAGCCGGTACGGCCGTAGCGGTAGGAACAGCGGACTATGCTGGCTGCATTCCTTCCGGCGGGCGCATCGCCATCAAGCTCAACTCCGCAGCGACGATCCAAGCGAACTAGTTCCGGATTGAGATTGCGTTAGCGAGTAGCGGAACGGCCCCGGGGGAATTTCCCCGGGGCCGTTTTGTGTGTGCCCAGCATGATAACTGACTTGGAGGTATAAGTCCTCTCGGAAGCGGATCGCAGCGACCGGAGTGAGCCGCAAGGCGCCGACCGTGCTGATAACCGCGAGGCATCCCATTCCTACGCCAACTTCCCGTGGGCTAGTATCCCACCGCCCCCCCGACGCCGCGCGGCTCGACTACACCTTCCAGCCCGCCCCGCACGCGCATTATCGCATTGACGTTCGTCAGCGCACGCGTGCCGTACAGACCGTGTCCCATTGCCGACAGAGAGTCTGACACCGCCGCGGTAAAGCCGGTCATCTCGAATCGGATCGAGTCCGGCCACGCCTGGTGGTGCATTCGGGGAGCGCGCATTGCGTCGGCCAAACTCATGCGGTGATCGATAACGTTGAGGATGACCTGCATCGTACCGGTGATAATGGTCGGGCCGCCTGCGGCACCAGCAACCAGAAGCAGCTGACCGCGAGGATCCAGTACAATTGTAGGTGACATGGAGCTCAGGGGTCGCTTGCCCGGCTGAACGGCATTCTGTTCTCCCTCGATCAACCCGAACATGTTCGGCTGACCCGGTGCAACGGCGAGGTCGTCCATCTCGTTGTTGAGAAAGAATCCCGCGCCAGTGACGAATACCCCGGAACCGTAACCGCCGTTCAGCGTCGTCGTCGTCGCTACCGCATTCCCCTTCGCGTCGACCACTGAATAGTGCGTAGTGTGCGTGCCCGCTGGAGTGCTGGCGGCCCGGGGAGTTCGCGATGCCTGGCTCGAATCGATGCTGCGCGCGAGTGTCTGCGCGTAACTCTTGCTGGTCAATTGAGCCAAGGGTACGCTGCAGAAGGCTGGATCGCACAGCTTCGTGTTACGATCTATGAACGCGCGCCGGAACGATTCGGCGAGCAAGTGTTTGTACGCCGTGGAGTGAAATGCCGGAAGGGAGTTATACGTCTCGAGGATGTTGAGCGCCTCGATCATCGTCGTGCCACCTGAAGATGCCGGCGGCATTGCGATGAGCGAGTAGCCGCGATACGTGGAGCGAAGCGGCTCGCGCCAGATTGGCCGGTAGCGCGCAAGGTCCTCCTCGGTGATGATGCCGCCGCCACGCCGCATTTCCGCGACGAGCAGATCCGCGACATCTCCCTGGTAGAAAGCCCGCGGTCCCTGAAGCGCAATAAGGCGAAGCGTTCGGGCGAGATCGTTTTGAACGAGTCGCTGTCCTGGCGCGATCGGTCTTCCGTCAGGGTAGAACGTTGTAGCTCCGGCAAATCTCGTGAGAAGTGCGCTGTCGCCTGATAGCGACCGCCATAGCGAGCTATCTACGACAAATCCTTCGCCCGCGAGACGAATGGCGGGTTGAATGACATCGCTGAGTGACATGCTTCCGTACTTCGCGAGCGCCTCCGCCATGCCCGCAACCGCGCCCGGAACGCCGGACGCAAGATGTCCGACGAGGCTCTTGTCGGTACGTATGCCAGCGGAGTCGACATACATGTTGCGCGTCGACGCGAGCGGCGCCACTTCCCGATAGTCGATGGAGGCGACGCGGCCATCCGTCATGCGAATGACCATGAACCCGCCGCCGCCGATGTTGCCGGCAACGGGATACGTGACGGCAAGCGCGAAGCCGGTTGCCACGGCCGCGTCCACCGCGTTGCCGCCGCGCCGCATGATCTCGGCGCCGGCTTCACTCGCAAGAGCGCTGTTGCTGACAACCATAGCGCTGCGCGAGAAGACGCCTTGCTGGCCGGTTGAAAAGCGCCAGCCAGATGGAAACTCAGGCGTGCGCCGCTCTGGGATTGTTGGGCCACCGATGCCGAAGATGCCGAGTCCACCAGTCGGCCGGCACGCGAGAAAAATCAGGGCGGGTAACAAGGCCAGAGCGCTGCGCCGTTGCGCGCAACCCCGCAG
>JACDCM010000166.1 GCA_013817545.1 Gemmatimonadaceae bacterium
GCTAAATAGCGTTCTGGCGGGCTTCCACGAGTTGACAGGTTGCGCCTCGGCGGTATTGGCAAGCGGAAAGGATGGCGAGATTCGCATTCACGCTACTGCATCGCCAACCGCTACCGATACAAGCTGGATCCCGACTTTAGGTAGCGGCCCACCCCGCATTGTGGATTCGCCGGCGGGATCGGTAATCATAGCGGTAATCCCGGGGCCTCAACGTTACTGGCTTTCTGTCGGCCCCTGCCGGCACACCGCAACACGGCTCGACCGCTTCCTGCATTTTCTCCTTCCAGTAGTCTCTGAGCTCCTCCAATCCTCTCTGGAAGCCGAGCAAGCCGCCAACGAACTCGCGGAACGTTACGAGGAAATCAATCTCCTCTATTCCATCAGCGAGATTCTGGGGAGGTCGGTCGCCGAAGAAGATACGGCTTCAATCATCCTGCGCGAAGTGTCAGATACCGTTGGCGCCCGCCGCGGCTCCATTCTGGTCTACAACGCCGGCGATAACTCCCTGGGGCCAATTGCGTCACTCGGCATCGACATTGAGGAGTTACAGCCCATCCATGTTGATGACGAACACAGTTTGTCCGCCGCGGCTTTTCGGGACCAGCGCGTCATCCTGGCGGAGGAAGGTGAAGGATCCTGTCCAGAGGAATCTCCATACCGGCGCGGCAGCATGTTGACGCTGCCCATAACGTGGACCCCTCCTGAGGGCGGCACCGCTCAACCCCTTGGAGTTTTAAATCTGTCAGACCGCGCTTCACGTCGGACATTCAGCGCGGGAGATCAGAAGCTTTTGGTAGCGATCGCCACGCAGATTGGCACCGCTATCCAGAATGCGCGCCTCGTCCGTGCGTCGCTTGATCAACAGCGGTTACTCCACGAGATGGGCCTTGCTCACGACCTCCAGATGACCTTGCTGCCGCGCACCTCGGCCGTCGCGCCTGAAGCGGAAGTTGCGGCGCGCGTAACACCCGCGGATAGCGTCGGCGGCGATTTCTATCACCTCTTTCGCCTGACTCCAGAACGCACAGGTGTGATGTTGGGAGACGTCTCGGGTCACGGATACCGTGCCGCGTTGATCATGGCGCTTGCCATGAGCGCTTCGGCAATTCACGCCCAGGCAAACGCCGACCCCGGTGCCATGTTGGCTGCTCTGCTCTCCACGCTGAGTGAAGAGCTTTCGTCAACGGAAATGTTCATCTCCACGTTCTATGCCGTCATCGATCGTGCCGGGTGCAGACTTCACTACGGGAACGCTGGCCATCCACATGCGTTCGTCATCGGCGCGGACGGTAGCACCGAGCGCTTGTCGGCAACGGACCCGCCTCTCGGCATGGTCGACGAACCGCCCCACACAAGGGATCGCGCATGGGCAACTGGCTCTGACCTGCTTCTGCTTTTTACGGACGGTGTCACGGATGCCGTTAACGCGGACGGGGAGCGCTATGGTGAAGCGCGCGTCATCGAGCTGGCTCGCGGTCATCGTGCGGAGAGCCCCACCCAGATCGTTGATCACATCTTTGCCGCTCTCGATGAGCACACCGGGGATGAGCCCCTGCTGGATGACGCTGCCTGCATTGTCGTTCGCAGCTGAGACGCTCGAGGTCGATCGACGCTCAGCTATTACGACGGAGGTACGCGGAGCCGCAGGCCCGGTTGCAGTACCATCGCGTCGCTGACACAAAAAGAGTTCATGTCCAATAATTCCTTCCAACGGGTGCGATCACCGAAATGACGCTCGGCTATGATCGGTAGCGTATCCCCAGGCTGGGTGACATACAGCTCTTTCGCGGGACGTACACTGGCGTATGAAATGCCGGGATCTGCGGCGGCGGCCACTGTCAACCTGTCATCCAGAGCTCTAACTCTATCGACGGCGAGCACCAACTCGAGAATGTGTTCTCGAATGACGTGTGAGGCAACGGCGCCATGAAGAGTGACGCGGCCCTTGGCCGCTGCTATGGTGAGGTCTCCTATTTTGATGCCGCCTCGCTCCAGCGCAATTCCTACGCGCTCGGCCAGCGAGTGACGCTTGTTCATCCACGGAAGCCGCATCAAAACCTCTGTTCGTGACGAACCACGACGAGGGCAACGCGCGTGCCACCCGCCCACACGCCCGAAAAAGCCTCGGTCAGCATTTCCTGAATGACACTCGAATCCTCGGCCGCATAGCCTCCGCGGTCGGTGCCGGCACTGGCGATACGGTCATCGAGATTGGCCCGGGACGTGGCGCGCTGACCGACCAGCTTCTGCGCCGGGGCGCGACGGTCATAGCCATTGAGCTGGACACTTTGCTCGCGGCTCGTCTCCGGCAACGGTACGCAGGCGAATCTCGCTTGATGATAGTCGAGAGCGATGTGCTGAAGGTGCAACTTGGTGAGATGGTTTCCGGCGAGTATTTTCTCGCCGGCAACATCCCGTACTACATAACGACCCCGATCCTGTTTCACGCTTTGCGGCGCCCACGTCCGGCTCGCGCGGTGTACCTCGTGCAGCGGGAGGTCGGAGAACGCATCGCGGCCGCGCCGGCGACCAGCGAGTACGGCGCACTTTCGGTGAACGTTCAAGCGCTCGCACGTGCGGAGTTGTTGTTCAATGTGCCAAGTCGAGCGTTCTCGCCTCCGCCTAAAGTCGAATCCGCCGTAATCCGCGTGACGCCTCGTGAGGATCCGGTTGTCGACGCAAGTGAGGAGAAGCAGTTTCGGGAGTTTGTAATCGCGGCGTTCGGTCTGCGCCGCAAGCAGATGCGGCGTGTGCTCCGCACCCTCTGGAACCTTGGACCCGAGGCGGCAGAGGCGATTCTTGCTAGCTGCAGCATAGATCCTGAGCGACGTCCCGAAACGCTTTCGCCAGCCGAGTTTGCCGCTGTCCTGCGCTCGCGTTTGACAGAAAGCTGAGTGGTTGGTTCCAGCCGCCACGAGTGCGGTGCCTGGTGCCCGGTGCTTGGTGCACGGTTGGCACAGCGCGGTGAGCGGTGCTCGGGCAAGTAACAGCGCGGCGCTTGGTGCTCGGGAAAGCAGCCGCGCGCGTGAACAACAATTAGTCCTTCTTCGCAGTTCGCAGTTTCACAGTTGAGCAACCGCCAGCTTCCCTACTCGCGATTGGTGAGCGCGAATGAAAGCCCCTCGAGTTCCATTGCCATGTTTACCGTCTTGACCGTGACATCGTCAGGCACCTGAAGCTGCACTGGGGCAAAGTTCATGATTGCCGAGATGCCGGAATCGATTATGAGATTGGCCGCAGATTGAGCGGCCTCGGCGGGAACGGTAATTACCGCGATGTCAGCTGGATCACGGCGGTTGTCTTCATTCAGTCTGGCGGTGTCGCGCACGGTCAGGGACTCGAAGCGCTTGCCGATTTTTGACGCCTCGGTGTCGTACATTGCCACAATTGAAAAACCTCGCTGGCGGAATCCGCGATACAATGCCAGCGCCCCTCCTATGTTGCCGGCACCCACGATTATTACTCGCCACTCGCGATCCAGACCGAGTATTTGACGTAGCCGCCGGCCGAGCTGTGGAACGTCGTATCCAAGGCCGCGTTTACCAAAGGATCCAAAGAAGGAAAGATCCTTCCTCACCTGGGCAGATGTGGTTCCACCTCGCGCTGCCAGTTCATCGCTGGAAATGGTGGCGAGGCCGCGGGTTTCAAATTCTTCGAGGTAGCGAAGATATAGGGAAAGCCGTCGAACAGTGGAATCGGCGATGCGCTTCAAGGAGGCCTTGTGAATTTCTTCACAAATTAGCGGCGATAGGGAATCCACACCAGCGGTCCGCCGCCTGAGCGCAATTGAGCGCGCCACGATTCCCTTTACCGACCCCGTAACGACTTTCCCCAGCGAGACTGCCTGGAGCACCTGCGGCTGGTGAACCTCACGTCGTTCGTTGACCGGACACGTTCACGCTGAATGCGAAACCAATCGATCGCCGGGTAATGCATAGCCACTGATTGGTACGGCATCTGGCACGCGCCTACCTAGTCGCAACACCATCACCGGGATATCTTCGGTGGCATGCGCGTCAACGTCACATCCGAGATAGGAAGGCTGCGTTCGGTTCTGGTCCACACCCCCGGTCCGGAGCTGCTCGCGGTAACTCCTTCCACCCGCGAAGACTATCTCTACGACGATATAATCGACGTAAATATTGCGCAAAGGGAACATCGGCGATTCGTCGCCATTCTCGAGCGTTTCGCGAAAGTCTTTTATGTCCGTGACTTGCTCACGGAAGTCGCAGCCAGCGAGTCCGTGCGCGATCTCCTGATCCGTGAAACTTCCGACATCGTGCCGTCGGGTCCGTTGCTCAAGGAAATCGCCCGGCGACCTGCTGAAGAACTTGTGAAGATGCTCGTTGAGGGTCAGGAGGAAGAGCCTGGCCCGCTTGCCAGAACATTGAACGAGTGTAGCTACATGTTGCCTCCGCTTCCCAATCTTTTTTTCACCAGGGACAGCGCGATGATCATCGGAGAACATGTCATGGTGGGCTCCATGCGCTATGGCATTCGGTGGACAGAGGAGCTCATCATGAAGGCGCTCTTCCTCCATCACCCGGAGCTCGGAAATCGCGGAATTCTGTACGATGGCGCCGTGGAGCGGCGGTACAACTACACGCTGGAAGGAGGCGACGTCCACCCGCTCCGCGCAGATACGCTGATGATCGGGTTCAGCGAGCGTTCCAGCCCCGCGGCTATCGACAACCTCACTAACCTCCTCTTCGAAAGCACGGCAATCACTGAGGTGATCATCGTCGTCATGCCTAAAGAGAATACGGCGATCCACCTTGATATGATCTTTACGCAGATTGATCGGGATCTCGCCGTCGTATTCCCGCCGCATTTCGTGGGTGCCGAGCGGCTATCCATTTTGCATCGCCGCAAGGGACAGCAGGGAATGAAGGAAATGCCCAACGTATTCGCTGCTCTGCAAGCTGTCGGAATGGCCGTGGAGCCGGTTTTCTGCGGAGGGGAGCGTCGCATCTTCCAGGAACGCGAGCAGTGGTCCTCCGGGTGCAACTTTGTCGCCGTGCGCCCTGGTCTGGTGCTGTCCTACACGAGAAATGAAGCGACTCTCCGTGAAATGGAGGGTATGGGATTCGCGATCGTCCCGGGGGCGAGTTTTCTCTCCGAAGAAACGCGAATCGCGGAAGGCGACCGCGCCGTCATCACCTTCGAGGGCAGCGAACTGGTGCGCGGCGGAGGCGGCGCTCGCTGCATGACACTGCCGTTATTGCGCGACGATCCTTGGAGCTGAATCCAAAAGCCGCCCTTCTCGCGGCGGCGCGTGCCCCGGTTGGCACTACGGTCCGTCTGCCGGTCAGTGGACTAGCGTTGCGAGCGCGAGACTTTCTTGCGGAAGGACCGGCCAACTCCGTGTCGCTTGTCAGTCACGTTTGTCAGTTGCCGGGAGTACCCGCTCTCGTCGCCGAACACATGGCTGCGGCGCTGCTGGCTGCCCTTCCGGATTTCGGTCGCCTGGATGACGGGCGTTGGCACACCGTAGCGCGACGGGTCGAACAGTGTGAGATGGCTCTCGATGACTGTCGGGCTCCCAGGCCGGCCGAGGAGCTTATCGTTGTTCCGTTGTCAACACTCGCCTATGCAGTGGTGGACGTCGAAACGACCGGCGGCTGTGCGTGGCGAGGAGATCGTATCACCGAGATAGCCGCAGTCATCGTCCGAGGGGGGCAGGTCGTGGAGCATTTTGAGACGCTCGTGAATCCTGAGCGCCCGATTCCACCAATGATCTCTGCGCTTACCAATATCTCATGGAGCATGGTAAAGGATGCGCCGCGCTTTCGCGACGTGTGCGAACGCGTGGTGAGCATGGTATCCGGAAGGGTTTTCGTCGGGCACAACGCCGACTTCGACTGGCGGTTCGTGAGCGCGGAAGTACAACGCGCCACCGGCCATCGCCTGGAGGGAGAGCGGCTGTGCACCGTGCAGCTCGCGCGGAAGCTGTTGCCGCATTTGCGCAGCCGGCGATTGGATGCCGTTGCCTATCACTATGGTGTCGGCATCACCGCTCGGCATCGCGCCGGCGGGGATGCGCTCGCGACGGCCCATATCCTCCTCAAGCTGCTTGCGGACGCGCGCGGGCAGGAATGTGAGCATTGGCATGACCTGCAGCGATTGCTTGCTCGTCAGCGTGGAAAGCGCGGCAAACGTCGGGGGTCTGCGCTCCCTGCTCCCATGGATGTGGATACGACTTCGTGAGCGCGCCGACTCCGCTTCTCAGAACACTTCGTCACGGGGCACTAGCCGTGCACGCTATTCAGGCTGGCGGGCAAAAACTCGACGGCGGTGCAATGTTCGGGGTGGTTCCCAAGCCGCTCTGGGAGAAGCGAATTCCTGCTGACGAACGGAATCGGATACCACTCGGGATGCGCTGTCTTCTCCTGGAGCATGACGCCGGCCTCGTACTCGTCGACACGGGCGCCGGAAACAAGGAGACCGACAAATTCTACGAGATTTACAGCATTGAGAATCGAGCACTGGACGGGCGCACATTCCTCGAAGACGGAATCAGGGAGGCGGGTTTTGCGCCGGAGGACATCGCTTACGTCATCAACACGCACCTGCACTTCGATCATGCAGGCGGCAACACCTACCGGGGTGAGGGCGGAGAAGTGAGGCCATCATTTCCGCAGGCTCGATACATCGTGCAGCGCGGCGAGTTCGAGTACGCAACGAACACAAATGAAAGAACGGCAGCCAGCTATTTCAGTGACAACTTCGTTCCCCTGGCAAAGCTGGACATGCTGACACTTGTCGACGGCGAAACAGAGATTCTTCCCGGAATTCGTCTTTTGCCGACACCAGGGCACGTGCCGTATCACCAAAGCATCCTCATTGAGTCGGCTGGAGAAACGGCGTGCTTTCTTGGCGACCTGGTGCCAACCGCCGCGCACCTTCCGCTTCCGTGGATAATGGGCTACGACGTCGAGCCGCTCGTGACCCTGGAAACTAAGCGCCGTGTTTTGCGGCAAGCGATGCAGGAGCAGTGGCTGATTTTCTTTGAGCACGATGCGTTAGTGGAGTCAGGACGCGTTGCGCACGATGGGAAGTCATACAAGCTCGCCGACTTATAACCTCTCCTGTGCTCGCCCTCTTTTCGCCGGCACCCATTTCCAGCCCGTTCGATATCCAAAAGGTGTCGACCGTATAACCTTTTGTCGTTGGCCCTGACATGCCGCTCAATCCTGCGTAATTGATGCTTGGCATACAGTTCCTGTTGGGTGCGAAACTCTTTCCGAGTCATGTCGCAACAATCTATCCGAACAGTAAACAACGACGCTTGACTCATGTCCAGAGTGAGTCTAAGTTTCGGCACGACAACATGGTAAAGTAGAGCGGAATACTCCGTTCTCACCCTCCGGCCCTCGCGTTTATCTCTGCGAGGTGAGCTGAAGGAGTTCACCAAGGCAAGTGCACGCTTCCCGATTTCGGGGAGGCGGCTTCCTGCATTGCGGACTCCGGAGCCTCGGGTCCGCTTTTTTGTCTTCCAGCGCAAGGAGCTCGACAATTCAGGACACCACCAAGCGAGTTCGGGTCAACCGGCAGATCCGCATCAGTCCGCTTCGAGTTATCGCGCCGGACGGAAGTCAGATGGGAATCCTGGAGCTCGATGCGGCGCTCGCCGCGGCGCTCGAGCGTGGGTTAGACCTGGTGGAAGTAGCTCCGATGGCACGCCCGCCGGTGGTCCGGATCATGGACTACGGCAAGTTCAAATTCGAGCAGGCGAAGCAGGCACGGCAGGCGAAAAAGAAGCAGCACGTCATCCATCTCAAGGAAGTAAAATATCGTCCTGGGATCGATGACCACGATTTTGACACCAAGACGCGTCACGCTCGCCGATTTCTTGGCGAAGGAAACAAGGTCAAGGTGACCATGATGTTTCGAGGGAGGCAGGTAGCTCACCCCGAAATAGGCAAGCTGGTGCTCGATCGCGTATCTGCTGATCTCGCCGACATTGCGAAAGTGGAAACGGACGCGAAGCTCGAAGGGAAGAACATGACTATGATTCTGGCGCCCAAGTAGGCGCGAACGGACGGGAGTTCTCTGATGAAAATGAAGACGCACAAGGGCGCCGCCAAGCGGTTCAAGCTGACCGCATCGGGAAAGGTGAAGCGCTATAAGGCTAACAAGAGCCACATTTTGACCAAGAAGTCATCCAAACGGAAGCGCAACCTTCGCAAGTCGTCGCTGATCAAGACGAAAGGCGACACCAAGCGCATGAAGCGCCTTATTCAGGCATAGGGGGCCGATACCATGCCACGCGTAAAATCCAGCGTCGTGCGCCTCAGGCGCAAAAATCAGATCATGAAGGCCGCCAGGGGTGCATACGGCGGACGCAGTAAACTATGGAAGGCCGCGAAGGAAACCGTTGAACGTGGATGGCTGTATGCCTACCGTGATCGGAAGAACAAGAAGCGCGAGTTTCGTCGCCTCTGGATCATTCGCATCAATGCGGCAGCTCGGCAAAATGACATGAGCTACAATGTGTTCATGAGCGGGCTCAAGAAGGCAGGCATTGAAGTCGACCGGAAGATTCTTGCCGATCTCGCTGTTCGCGATCCACTCGCATTTACGGCGCTCGCGGAGCAGGCAAAGAGCGCCTAGGCACGGGGTGCCACACGGAACGCGAGCTATGTCTGATTGACTTGGGCGTCCTGACTTCCTGACTGTTTCCGCGCCGCGG
>JACDCM010000533.1 GCA_013817545.1 Gemmatimonadaceae bacterium
AGGATCTCCAGGCCGTGGCGCAGGACGAACGGCTTCCAGCGGTAATAGGTCGAGTGGTGGAAGCCGAGCTCGCGGCAGGCCCGGCGGACCCCGACCTCTCCGGCGCGCGCGAACAGCCGCAGACGGTGGCGGAAGATCAGGTCATCATTGGTCACGAAGCGGTCCCTTCCTTTTGGTGGTTTGAAGCACCCGAAAGGATGGACCGCTTCGCTTTTCCTAGCTCAGAGGTGTCGGGTCGACTTGGTGGCTGTGCAATTTAGCAGCTGCAAGCGAGTCTGCGGCGTGAGACATCACATTCGGTAGCCCGGATGGGATTCGAACCCATGACCTCTTCCTTGATAGGGAAGGGAGGAAGAAAAGCGACCTAGCAACCGGAACCTTGGGAAATGACGCGCCGGACCGCCAGAACACGCGTCAGAAAAGCGTCCTAGTTAGCTGCATTCATACCTCGTCATCGCCGCCGCACGGGCAAGAGTCGGCCGCTGCGACGCTCCGTTGGGCGCATGTTCCTGCGGGGAGCCGCCACCGCGGCGCCTTCGGATTCTGACGACTGCCAATTCAACACCGTTTGCAGGGAACGGCACATCTTCTCGAAGCGATCGGCGCCAATCGTGGCCGCGTACTCGCGCTCGATGTCGCGGACTGCCCGCACGGCTTGCGCCATCACCCGTCTGCCTTTCCGCGTGAGGTGGATGAGCTTGGCACGCCCGTCTCGGGGGTCCGGGCGACGCTCGAGGTAGCCGGCCTTCGCCAGCTGATCGACCAGCTCCACCATCGACGGCCTCGTCATGTTCGCGCGGGCGGCGAGATCCGTGAGCCGCGTACCGGTCCAGTCGATGTTGCCGAATACCTGAAGATGCGCCTCGCGAACATCGGTGTATCCGGCCTCCTGCGCACGCCGGTAGAGCGCCATCCGGAAGTGGCGGAGTAGTCGTCCGAGAAGCTGCCCGACCTGCAGCCGATCCTTTTGCATTCGCTCCACAACGCTAGTATGGTTCCCATACGCTTAGGTAGCCGAACTAATACCAGGTACGGGAGGATCGGAAATGCAGCCGCGAACGGTGGCCCCAACGGACACAATTACCCCTCTGTTACTCGTCATGGGCGCGGTCATCGGTCTCGTCGGGAATGCCCTTCACCCGCACGTCGTCAATCCCAGCACCGAAAGCAGGCTGCGAACGGTCGCGGATAGCGCGACCTGGGTGGGCATCCACGGGGCCATCATCGTCGCCGTTCTACTCGTGATCGGCGGCCTCATCGGCTTCAGCACGGCGCTCGCCGACGGGCCCGCCGGGCCGTTAGCGCGGCTTGGCGCAGTCGCGGCCGTGCTCGGCGGCGCGCTCGTTTCGGTGAGCACGTCGATCGACGGCTTCGCGATCAGACCGATGGCCGTCGCCTGGGCGTCCGCACCGGCCCCGGAGGCCGCCGACATCGTCCGCGTCGCGCGCGGCGTGGACCAGGCGGGGTTTGGCATCTGGAGCCTCGGGATGCTCGTCTTCTTCGGCGCCGCTTTCATCTGCCTCGGGCTCGCCGCGAACGCGAGCGGGCGATTCGGAGCGTTGTTCGGCTGGGCTGCCGTGGCGGGTGGCGTGCTGTCTGGAGCGGCGGCGCTTCTGCAGATCGCGAACACGGGAGAGACCGCGGCTGCGGAGATGCTCTTCCTCGTCGGCTCGCTCGTGGTGACGCTCTGGTCCCTCGTGCTGGGCGTGCTGCTCTGGCGGCGGACCTCATCAGTGGCGGCCGTGAACCGGCCGTCGGTCGCGGAAGGATCGTGAGTTGATCGTCGCGGCCGTCGCCGTCGCGGCAGCCGGTCTGATCGCCCACAACGTGCTGTCGCTGCCGCTCGCTCCACTCGCGGTCGAGAACGTCGGACCTGTCGCCGTGTATGCAGCCCTGCTCGCGTGGTGCGTGGCGGCGCGCGACGGCATCGCCGCACGGGCCGCACTCACGTTCTGGGCGGGATTGAACCTCGTCGGCGGCGCGCTCACTGTGCTGCCGCTCCCATTGCTGCCGTTCGTCCCCGAGCAAACCGTCGAGCACTACGCCGCGCACGCGATCTACGCAATCGCGCAGGTGCCGTTGCTCGGACTGCTACTGACCGCGCGGCGTCGACCAGCCGGACCACCACAAGGGCGATTCGCACGATCGCCACGGAGGCCGGAGCGGCAGCGCGAACCCCGCCCAGAACGCGACTCCGGCGGCGTGTAGCGCGGATGGGGGTTGAACCTGCCAGTCTTTGCCTCGGGGATCTCCGTCGAGGGGGCGGACGACCTCCTGGCGCTGATGGAGGCGCGCGGCGCTTAGCGGCAGGCCACGGATTCGCGCGTGAGCACGTTCGGGGAAGATTGCCCCGGAGGGGTGGCAGAGCGGTCGAACGCCGCGGTCTTGAAAACCGACCTTGCGCGTCCGCACTCGTCCACGGCCGTTCGCCGAGGCGTGATTCATTGGTCATTCCGTGCGCCGGAGTTCGTCCGCATGCACTGCGGTCCACTGGCTAGGCAACAACTTAGCCTGGATCCGCTGGAACAACGCGACCGAGCGGTCGTAGTCCAGGACCTCGCGGAAGCGGATGACGACCTCGGCGGGCGCGCCG
>JACDCM010000167.1 GCA_013817545.1 Gemmatimonadaceae bacterium
CGCTCGCTCATCTTTTCAAGTATGACTCGGTGCACCGCACATATCGCGGAGACGTGATCGCGAATGAAGGCTCCATAAGCATCGACGGGGACGAGCTGAAAGTGCTGTCAGAGAAGGATCCAGCCAAGTTGCCCTGGGGGGATCTCGGAGTTGATCTGGTACTCGAGTCCACCGGCCGGTTCACTACCGGGGAGGACGCCGCCAAGCATATCGCGGGCGGCGCGAAAAAGGTGATTATCTCGGCGCCCGCAAAAGGAGAAGACATTACCATCGTGATGGGCGTGAACCACGACAAGTACGACGCCGCGGCACACAACATCATTTCCAACGCGTCGTGCACGACCAATTGCCTTGTTCCGATGGTCAAGATAATTCGCGACGCTTTCGGCTTTCGGCACGGCTCAATGACAACGATCCACAGTTACACCAACGATCAGCAGATTCTGGATCTTCCACACAAGGATCTCCGTCGCGCGCGGGCAGCGGCGGTCTCGATGATTCCAACCACCACAGGTGCGGCCAAGGCGACATCGCTCGTCATACCCGAGGTCAAGGGAAAGATCGATGGGATTTCCGTTCGTGTGCCTACGCCCGATGTCTCCTTCACGGACCTCGTTGTGGAGGTGGAGCGCGCAACCACCATAGACGAGGTAAATGCCACCTTCAGAAAGGCCGCGGCGGATGGACCACTGAAGGGAATCGTGGATTACAGTGAGGACGAACTCGTCTCCTCCGACTACATCGGTAACCCGTTTTCGTGCATTCTGGACGCGAAGAGCACCAACGTCATCGACGGCACACTCGTCAAGGTCTGCGGCTGGTACGATAACGAGTGGGGCTATTCCTCCCGGTGCGTCGACCTTCTGCACTTCGTTGGCGTTCGGTTGTGAAACGCGGAGTTACCCGTGCTGACAGGTTTCGCGATTCGGCGGTTATCGCGCTCCTGGCGGGCGGAGTTGCGCTGTACCTGTATGCGTATCGCGGAATGGCCGCTATTTCAGACGAGGGGAAGATAATTGTTCGCCCAGGCGAGCAGGCATTCGACCAGTGGATTCGTTACTACTACATGTCGCGAGCGGGGATGTGGCTAGTCGCGGCAGGTGTCCTGGTTGGCATATGGGCATTCTGGCGCTACAAAAAAAATCGCAAAGCCCTACAAGAGACTGATCTTCAGGCTTAGTTATTTGCAGATCACAGTTTCACTTTGTATCAACTGAGCCCTTGATGAGCAAGAAGACGGTCCGCGACCTCACCGACGCACAGCTGCGCGGAAAACGTGCCCTGGTGCGCGTCGATTTCAATGTGCCCATGAACGACTCGATGCAAGTGGGCGATGACACGCGTATACGCGCGGCAATGCCAACCATCGAGTATCTGCTCGAGCGAGGCGCGTGTGTGATCCTGCTTTCTCACCTAGGACGTCCAAAGGGAAAGCCGAATCCCAGCTACTCTCTCGAGCCGGTCGCCCGCCATCTCGCAACTCTGACGAAGGCGCGTGTTGACTTCGTCGAGACGACGGACAGCGATGAGGCCACCCGGGCGGCGACGGAGCTTTCCGTAGGTGAGATACTCGTTCTCGAAAACACCCGCTTTCTGGGAGGGGAGGAGACCAATGACGAGCGGCTCTCGCGCTCGCTCGCCTGTCTGGGAGATGTATTTGTTAACGATGCCTTTGGCGCCGCGCATCGCGCACACGCGTCCACCGAGGGAGTTGCGCGTCATCTCAAGCCTGCCGTCGCTGGGCTGTTGATGGAAAAGGAGCTGGAATATCTTGGCGGAGCGCTCGAATCTCCGAAACGCCCTTTCATCTCGATACTCGGCGGCGCCAAGATCTCGGGCAAGATTGACGTTATCGAGCAGCTCCTTCCCAAGGTGGATCGCCTGCTGATCGGCGGCGCGATGGCTTGCACCTTTTTTCGAGCGATGGGGCTGAATACCGGCAAGTCGCTAGTCGAAGAGGATCGCCTTGAAATGGCGAGAGGTCTGCTCGCGCGAGCGGGTGACAAGCTGGTCTTGCCGAGCGACGCCGTAGTCGCCCCATCGATCGAAGAGTCCAAGAGTGCCACGAATGTTGCACGCGACGCCATCGCCGACAGCCAGGCCATGTTCGACATCGGCCCGAAATCCTCCGAACAGTTCAGCAGTCTGATCGCGGAGGCGAGGACCGTGATATGGAACGGGCCAATGGGTGTTTTTGAGACACCGCCCTTCGACCGCGCAACCAGGGCCGTCGCGGAGGCCATGGCAGCCGCAACGGGTAATGGGGCAATCACAATAGTCGGCGGTGGAGATTCTGCAGCCGCGGTTGCGGATCTTGGCCTGGAATCCAGAATGAGCCACGTGTCAACCGGCGGAGGCGCCTCGCTGGAATTTCTCGAGGGGAAAGAGCTTCCTGGAGTCGCCGCTCTCGAGGATAAGTCAGAATGATTCGCGGGCCAGTCTTCGCCGCCAACTGGAAGATGAACCATACGTCCAGGGACGCGAAAACATTCATGCGAACCTTCCTTGTGCAGTACGCCCGACGTCCGGATCGGACCGTGATCTTTTTTCCTCCCGCACTGACGTTGGCATCGGTGGCTGATGCGCTAAAGGGGCGGCAGGATATCCTGCTTGGCGTTCAGAACATTCATTGGGAAGCAAAGGGCGCCTTTACCGGCGAACAATCCGCGGAAATGGCAAAGGAAGCGGGGGCGACATTCGTTCTGATCGGGCATTCGGAGCGCCGACATGTCTTCGGCGAGCGGGATGAGGAGACGCAGAAGAAGTGCGCCGCAGCGCTCCGGGCCGGAATAACCCCTTTGCTCTGCGTCGGCGAAAAGCTGGAGGAGCGTGAGCGTGGTGAAACGGACGCGGTAGTGCTTCGCCAGCTCCGCGCGGGCACTGCTGCACTCGACCCGGCAGCGATTGGATCCATGATCATCGCGTATGAGCCCGTGTGGGCTATTGGAACTGGAAAGACCGCTCAGCCCGAGGACGCGTCCGCAGTACATTCGGTGATCCGCCGCGAACTGGCCGTCTTGGCCGGCGACCGAACCAAAGAGACCCCAATTCTCTACGGCGGCAGCGCTAATGCTGGCAACGCCGCGGCATTAATCAGTGCGGAAAATGTTGATGGTCTCCTCGTAGGTGGGGCCAGTCTCGAGCCGGAAGTGTGGGCGTCAATCGCGCGCACTTGACCTTGGTTGGAAAGCGGCCTAAGTTATTGGGACTATACACTATTCCTCGTCCAGCCATCCATGTATACCGCCCTCATTCTTCTGCTCGTTCTCGATAGTTTCGTACTGATAGGCGCCGTACTCCTGCAGGCGGGAAAGGGCGGCGGACTTGCGGCGTCTTTTGGGGGCGCAGCGTCCTCGGCGGATGCCTTTGTGGGAACTCGGCAAGCTGCCAATCTGCTTACCCGTACAAGTTGGTGGGCAGGGGGTCTTTTCCTCTTTCTTGGATTGGTTCTGTCGATCATGTCGACGCGAGCCTCGACGCCTTCTTCCATTCTTGACGGCACCTTTCAGCAGCCTGCGCGCACGGCGCCCGCAACAGGGCAGCCAAGCTCGGCTGTTCCACTGGAAGCGGTTCCTTCCAAAACAGCTCCCGCGCCCGTGCCTCCGCCTACCAAGCAACCGTAACGGGTGGAAAGTCCATTTGATCAGGTACGTGATCGAGAACGTCCGGCTCCGGATATCCGTTAGCTGAGTGCTCAATTCCAGTCGTCCCGGGTTCCTCCTCCTTGAAGATGGAACCCTTTTTCGTGGGAGACTGACTCACGACACCGAACCGGTCGTCGCCGAAGTTGTCTTTACGACGAACATGACCGGCTACCAGGAAGTTTTTACCGACCCTTCTTACCGGGGTCAGATCGTGGTGATGACGTCTCCCATGGTCGGTAACTACGGAATTAACGACCAGGATCCGGAATCGGGGCAGCCGCAAATCGCCGGTGTAGTAATGCGCGAACTGTCGGCGCAGTTCTCCAATTGGAGGGCAACCGGAGATCTCGCAAGTTGGTTATTGAAAGAGAAAGTGCCTGTGCTGGATGGAGTTGACACCCGTCGCCTCACTCGCCATCTCAGGTCCGCAGGCGCGATGCGCGGAGCAATTGCTGCAGGCCAGCACCCTTCGGCTGATGTAATGAACGTTCTGGCGGCCTGCCCATCGATGGAGGGGCTGGATCTCGCGTCGCGCGTGACTGTGCGCAACCAGTATCAGTGGGGAGACCCAGCCGCACCGCATCACATTGTGGCGTACGATTATGGTATAAAGCGCAACATCCTCCGTCTTTTCGCCGAGGAGGATTGCCGTATAACGGTGGTGCCTGCGCAAATGCCCGCAGAGGCGGTGCTGGACCTCCGGCCTGATGGAATATTCCTGTCGAACGGGCCCGGCGATCCGGCAGCGGTAGCGTACGCGCCAGACATCATTCGCGCGCTTTCACGACACGACATCCCAATGCTGGGCATATGTCTCGGCCACCAGCTCATCGGCCTCACGTTTGGTGCCTCTACAGAGAAAATGTCATACGGGCATCGCGGTGGGAATCATCCTGTGCGTGAGTTGGAGACTGGGCGCGTTCTTATCACTTCCCAGAATCACGGGTTCACAGTCCGGGGCGATGAGGGGTCGATTTCGGGCGCTCCTGCCATGGAAGTGACGCACACCAATCTCAATGACGGTACGATCGAAGGGATGCGGCACAGGGAGTTGCCAATCTTCGCCGTACAGTATCATCCCGAAGCCGCGCCCGGTCCGCACGACGCTCGCCCGCTCTTCCATCAGTTCATGCAAGCGGTGACAGGGGATGGGGCTTTGATGAGCCAAACTCTTGACACACAATAAGTAACGGCCTATGTTCGACCTGTATGCAGCGAAGTTTTCCGGTGTGACTAATCGAGGTTTCGAATGACCAAGGCCGATCTGGTGGAGCACGTAACGGCGCAGATTTCCGAGACGGCGGGCCCGATGATCTCGAAGAAGGACTGCGCCAGAGTCGTCGACGCTTTTCTCGACGCCATAAAGGATGCCCTGAAAGAGCAAAAGAACATTGAAGTCCGCGGATTCGGGACTTTCAAGATTCGGCAGCGCCGCACGCGAATGGCGCGTAACCCTCGCACGGGAACGCCAGTTGAGGTATCAGCTCGCCCGGTGCCGGTATTCAAGCCCTCCAAGGAGCTTCGCGCGCTTGTCGCGCACATGGATGTTTCCGAATTTTCCGACGAACCCAGCGCGGCGTAAATTCAACGGTCTCGCCATATTAGTTGCTCCGGTCGGCCTCGCGCGACCGGAGCTTTTTTCAGCTCGTGAGGCACTAGAAGTCGAAGCGCAGGACGCATGACCAATCACCAGACGAGCAGAGCTTCCACCCCCACCGACTTGCGTGCCGTCTGCGCCTCCGCCACTCTTCATATTATGACCGTCACCGCACTCCTCTTTGCCTCGTATGCCGAAGCTCTTGGCACGCCCAGTGTCGAGCTTCTGATGTCTCCGGGGGATTCTGTTGGTGACGCGCTCGCTCGCTTGCGCGCCATGCCGGGTGGCGACAGGGTCCCCCCGGCACCGCTGGTTGCTGTCAACCTGGTGTACCGACGTCGCGATCACGTTCTGGCGGCAGGAGACGAGCTAGCAGTCATACCTCCAGTTGCTGGTGGCTAGCCCTCATGCGTACCGCGCTCGTCACTGGAGTTATCGACGCCGCCACACTCCTAGCTGAGGTTGCCGCTCCCAAAAATGGCGCATCGGTACTCTTTGTAGGTGCCGTTCGGGAATCCAATGACGGAAGAGAGGTATCAGGCATTGAGTACTCCGCGTACGCGGCGATGGCGGAAAACGAGATGGCCGACATCGTCTCCGAAGCGGCAAGCCAGTTCGATACGGATGACATCGTCGTCGAGCACCGGGTGGGGCGACTTGGAATCGGAGAGGCGAGCGTGGTAATCGCCGTGGCGCACCCGCATCGCGCGCAGGCGTACGAAGCCTCACGGTTTATTATCGAAGCGCTGAAGAAGCGTGTCCCCGTCTGGAAAAGGGAAGAATATCTCGACGGCACGCGGGAGTGGGTCGATCCGACGACTGCTCGGGAGGCTGCTCCAAGATGACAACGCTCAAGGATCAATTCGGCCGCGGCATCGAGTATCTCCGTATCTCGGTAACTGACCGGTGCAATTTCCGCTGTCTCTATTGCATGCCGTTGGAAGGACTCGAGTGGCTGCCCAAGAAGGATATTCTGACATACGAGGAGATTACGGAAATCGTCGCGCAGCTCGCTCCACTCGGGCTCCGGCGACTCAGAATCTCGGGAGGGGAGCCGACACTCCGGCCTGAACTGCCCCGGCTTATCGCCATGCTGCATAGCGTGGACGGAATAGAAGATATCGCTCTGTCTACTAACGGAGTGCGTCTCCCCGAAATGTCCGAGAGCCTCCATCGCGCTGGACTGGACCGCGTCAACATCAGCGCCGACAGTCTTCGTCCCGAACGTATCGCAAGCATCGCTCGCCGGCGTCTCCCATTTGATCCCGTACAGTCCGCACTAGCCGCGCAACGCGCTGGCCTCGGACCAATCAAGATCAACATGGTTGTAATGCGCGGCATCAATGATGACGAAGCCGTTGACTTCGCGAGACTTACTCTGGATCACCCGTGGCATGTCAGATTCATCGAGCTAATGCCGGTGGGCGAAATGCGGGAGTTGACCTGGGACCACGTGGTCCCGAGCGACGAGTTGCTGAGCCGGCTCGAATCAGTCTCACCGCTATTGCCGGTCGCCGGTCCGGCTCGCGGCAATGGACCAGCTACTTACTACGCGTTTCCGGGAGCTGCCGGAACGGTCGGCGTTATCACGCCAATGTCGCACACCTATTGTGGTTCGTGCAACCGCGTTCGACTCACAGCCGATGGACGGCTGCGTACCTGCCTGTTCGGCGATCACGAGGTAAATCTGCGCGATCCGCTTCGCGCAGGAGACGATCTCGTTCCACTTTACGTGCGAGCGCTCGCCGAGAAGCCGAAGGAGCACAACCTTCTTCAGATGCAGGTTGGCGGTTTGCGCGCCCTTTCGCAGGTCGGCGGATAGCGTTACCGGCTTGGCGGCGCGACCATGCATGGGTAGCCCGCGCTCACGAGACGAACAAGTGACTCGAAGCGTTGCAGGCCGTACAGCGAAGCGGTTAACTTGCCGCCTGCAAAATTCAGCTGTGTTGCCAGCACTCGACCCGTATCCTCCACTCCTCGGCCAATGGTCAACAAGATAACCGTCGTCGGCGCAGGCAACGTTGGCGCTACCACCGCACAGCGCCTCGCCGAGAAGGAGCTGGCGCGCAAGGTGGTCATGGTCGACGTGGTCGACGGTGTTCCTCAGGGGAAGGGGCTCGATCAGTGGGAATCTGCGCCAATCGAAGGATTCGACACTCGCGTGATCGGCACTAACGGATACGATGAGACGAGTGAATCGGACATCGTTGTCGTGACCGCCGGCATAGCGCGCAAACCTGGAATGTCGCGCGACGATCTTCTCAATACGAACGCCGGCATCGTCAAGCAGGTATCGGAGCATATCAAGCGATCCTCGCCGAACGCCATCATCGTGATGGTCTCCAACCCGCTCGACGCAATGTCGTACGTCGCCATGAAGGTCACGGGCTTCCCGCGTGAGCGCGTTCTCGGTATGGCCGGCGTACTGGACACCGCGCGCTACCGGTCGTTCATCGCTGAAGCGCTCGACGTCTCAGTGCACGACATTCAGGCGATGGTGCTCGGTGGACATGGCGACACCATGGTGCCGCTCATCTCCTACACATCGGTGAGTGGCATTCCCATTACCCAGCTGCTCGACCGGAAGACCCTGGACGCGATAGTTGACCGTGCTCGCAACGGCGGGGCTGAAATCGTCAAATATCTCAAGACGGGCTCCGCGTACTACGCACCTTCGTCGGCGGCCGTCCAGATGTGTGAAGCGATCGTGAAGGACAAGAAGCGCATCCTGCCCTGCGCCGCCTGGCTGACCGGGGAGTATGGGATGTCCGATATCTTCCTGGGAGTGCCGTGCAAGCTCGGACGCGGCGGACTCGAGAAGGTCATTGAAGTGGAGCTGACGAGCAAGGAACGAATAGACCTGGGCAAAAGTGCCGACGCAGTTCGCGAGTTGATCAACATCATCAAGCTCTAGTTGTCCGTGGCCCCTGCAGTCGCGGTGAATCCGACGGTCAGATTCTGGCGCTCAACAATCGGGAAGAAGATGGTGATGGCTGTAACAGGCATCATCATGATAGGCTTTGTAGTCGGCCACGTGCTTGGTAATCTGCTCGTCTTTCGCGGGCCGGAGAAGCTGAATGCCTACGCTGCGTTCCTGCGCGGCACGGGCGGCGCGCTGTGGCTGGCGCGTCTCGTGCTCCTGGCCGCAGTAATTTTGCACGTCGTAGCTGCTGTTCAGTTGACGCGGTTGCAACGGCAAGCGCGCCCCACCGGCTATGATCGCAAGGACCCGCAGGTTTCAACATTCGCCGCGCGAACTATCCGGTGGGGCGGGCTGTTGATCTTCTTCTTTGTGATCCTGCATATCCTGCACTTCACCACCGGCACGCTGCACCCGAGCTTCAATCACGCGGACATTTACGCCAACATGATATCGGCGTTCCGCGTTCCATGGATTTCGGCTCTGTACGTAGTAGGTATGGC
>JACDCM010000168.1 GCA_013817545.1 Gemmatimonadaceae bacterium
ACGCACAGCATCGCATTTCTGATTGACAGGTCCCACTGGCAGGACTTCAGCGCTCTCGTGGTGACGCAGGGAAAGCTGCTGGAAGGCGTGGAAATCGAACGATCGGGCCCGTGGCCGCCCTATGATTTCGTTCATATGGACCTCGGCTGAACGATGTTCTGTCCTGATTGCGGAACCTGGAATCGCGCCTCTTCCATGAGTTGTGTGCGCTGCCGAGTCGAGCTTCCCGACGTTCCGGACGCGCCCAGCGCCAAGCCGGATGAAGAGATGGACCTGCTGCGCCGCGCGACTGGCGGTCGTTACAAGGTGCATCGCAGGATCGGCGGCGGCGGAATGGCGAATGTGTACGCGGCAAGTCACGCAATGCTCGGCAGGCCTCTTGTCATCAAGGTTCTGCTCGCCAATCTCGCGCGCGAGGAGGAGATGCGTGAACGATTCAGGCGCGAGGCGGAATCAGCGTCTCAGCTCTGCCATCCGCACATCTGTCCGATAATCGACTATGGCGAAGTGGAGGACAGTGTCTACCTGATCATGCCGTACCTGGCTGGCGGATCCATGGCGGACATCATCGTGCGAGAGCGAAGCGTGGCTGCCGAGCGCACTGCCGCGGTTGGCGCTCAGGTAGCGACCGCGCTGGACTACGCGCATCGTCGCGGCATAGTTCACCGCGATGTAAAGCCTGACAACATCCTGTTCGACGAAGAGGGCAATGCGCTGATCACGGATTTCGGAATCGCGACAGCCCGTTTTCACAGCCGGCTCACGGCGACCGGGCGTGCGATGGGAACACCGCACTACATGTCGCCCGAGCAGGCAATGGGAAAGCTCGTCGACGGACGGAGCGATCTGTATGCCGTTGGCGTCATGCTATATGAAATGCTGCTCGGCTTTCCGCCATTTGACGGAGCGGATTCGTACTCCATTGGTTACAAGCACGTGCACGAGGTAGCGGTCGCACCCGACGTGGTTGATTCCAGAGCGCCAGCCGTGCTGGGGCAGATCATCATGAAGTGTCTCCTGAAGGCACCCGCCGAACGGTATCAGCGCGGCCACGATCTGGCCGACGCGCTTCTCGGTTTTCTCGCCACCACCGGGTCGTCGGGAGAGTATCGCGCCGCGCGCCTCTCGCGCCGGCTTGGCGCAACGCCTACTACAGCGCGGTAGTGATGCAGCTGTCGCACGAGATTCTGACGCTCCGCACGAAGCACCCTTTCGCGATCGCGCGAGGCGGGGCAAGCCAGTGGCGGGTTGTGTGGGTGCGCGTTACGGACGACGACGGTGTGGAAGGGTGGGGCGAGGCCGCGCCGAGCAAGTTCTACGGAGAAACCGCGGAATCCGTGGTGGCAGCCCTCGGACTGTTTGCGCCGCTCATCGCCCAGGCGGATCCATGGTCAACCGAGAACGTTGAGAACGAGCTCAATCGTGTAATTCGCTTCAACGGCGCCGCCAAGTCTGCCGTGAGCGCCGCACTTCACGATCTCGCCGGAAAACGACTTGGCGTGCCCCTGTACAAGCTCTGGGGACTCGACCCCGCCCGCGCGCCGCTATCGAGCTTCACCATCGGTATCGGCTCCGAGGGCGAAATACGCCGCAAGATTGCGGAGGCCGAGCCTTATCCCATTCTCAAGATCAAGCTCGGTTGCGCCGAGGATGAAATGATCATCCGAACCGCCAGAGATGCGGCGCCCGACAAGCTTTTACGCGTGGACGCCAATGCAGCGTGGTCACATAAGCACGCCCTCGACATGATCGAGGTGCTCGCCGAGTGCGGCGTGGAATACGTCGAGCAACCGCTGCCCGCGCACGATCTCGAGGGAATGCGCTTCGTACGCGATCGCTCTCCGCTCCCCATTATCGCCGACGAATCGTGCGTAGTTGCCAGCGATATCCCGAAGCTCGTTGGTGTTGTGGATGGGATCAACATCAAGCTGGCGAAATGCGGTGGTCTCAGGGAAGCCATGAAGATGATCTCTGCTGCGCGCGCGCACGGTATGCTGGTCATGATGGGCTGCATGATCGAATCGAGCCTCGGCATAGCGGCGGCGGCACATATGGCCCCACTGCTCGATTATGCGGATCTGGATGGCGCCGCTCTGCTCGCCAATGATCCTTTCAGCGGTCCTACAATCGAGGGCGGCAATATCGTGATGCCAAACGCGCCCGGCCTCGGTGTTCAGCGCGTCTGAGCTCCTGCACTCTTGGCGAGTGAAGCAGGTAGAGTCAATGCCAGGGCAGTGACCCCTCTCGGTCCAGGGCCAGTTTAAACATTACCGCCCTCTCTCTTGCCTGGCGTTCTTGATAGATTATGAAAATGCGACTCCGCCCACTCATTGCATTCGTTGCTTACGCGCTCATCACCGGCTCGCCGGTTGAAGCGAGTCAGCAAGTAGCTTCGCAGAAGACCTCAGCTTCCGCCCGACACGCAGGCGCAATCGCACGCGCCCGCGCCCTGGTGCGCGACAGCATGGCCGGAGGCAAGGTACCGGGAATGTCAGTCGCGGTCGCGATTGACGGTAAAGTCGTCTGGTCTGAAGGATTTGGACTCGCCGACGTCGAGAACGGTGTCCGCGTCACGCCGAGCACGAAGCTGCGAATAGGTAGTGTCTCCAAGCCCATAACCACGGCGGCTGTCGCGTTGCTGGTGCAATCGGGAAAACTCGACCTGGACGCACGGGTGCAGGAATACGTGCCGTCGTTCCCTGTCAAAGCGCACCCTGTTACGCCCAGACAGCTTGCTGGCCACCTGGGTGGGATTCGGCACTATGCGGGCGACGAGATGCTGAGCATGCAGCCGTACCGCACCGTCACCGACGGGCTCGCGATGTTCCGGGACGATTCACTGATCTTTCCGCCCGGAACGCGGTACTCGTACTCGAGTCATGGTTTCAACCTGCTCAGCGCCGTGGTGGAAGGCGCGTCGGGCGAGCCGTTTCTGGGATTTGTCCGTCGCAACGTGCTCCATCCGCTTGGCATGCGTTCGACAATCGCGGAGCACCCGGACAGTGTGATCGAGCACCGAGCGCGGTACTACGTTCGCGCAACAAACGGGTCGCTTCTCAACGCGCCGTATGTCGACAACAGCTACAAATGGGCGGGAGGCGGCTTTATCTCAACGCCTGAAGATCTTGTGCGCTTGGGATCGGCGCTACTGCAGCCAGGCTTCCTGAAAGAGGAATCGCGATCTCTACTCTTTACATCACAGCGCACGTCGGACGGAAAGGAGACGGGTTACGGAATAGGCTGGCGTGTTGATACGGATTCCCTCCTGGGCCGAACCTTATCGCATGGTGGTGGGTCGGTGGGCGCCAACGCATACCTTGTCATGTACTCCGAGCGGCGTATTGTGGTAGCCATGCTCGCAAACACCAATTCCAGCTTTGTCGGTAGCGGCGGGGGTGCCCGGCAGGTGGCTCGTCTCTTCGCCCGGTAAGACACCGCCTCCCTCGACGGATCTCTTCAGGCCAGCTTCCGTCCAGAAACGTCGGCTGTTCGAAGTTGCGCTGCCAGTCCCGCTCTTCCACACCTTCACGTACGCGGCGCCTGAGGAGCTGGCTGACAGTATTGCGCCGGGCTCTCGTGTCGTAGTTCCAGTTCGCACTCGGCGGGCCGTCGGTATCGTCATGGGCGGTGAGTCGACCCGGCCTTCGGGCGCGAGGACGCGCAGCATAGTGAGCGTTGCGGATATGGAGCCTGTACTCTCGGCCTCCATGCTCACCCTCTGCGCCTGGATCGCGGAGTACTACGTAGTGCCAATAGGACTGGTTCTGCGGGCAGTGCTACCCGCGGCCCTCACGGCAGTCAAGATGGTCGAGCCGCCGCGCAAAACTCAGCGTATTGCCAGCATACGAAGGGAGTTGCCATCACTGCAGGAGCGGGACACACTCTTCGGCCGCGCCAAGCGACAGCGGGAGCTATACGAGCTGCTGGAATCCGTTGGAGGCCGCGCGCCGGTTGCTCATCTCACGGAGAAGCTGAAGTTTTCAGCAGCCGTGCTGCGGGCACTGACAGAGCGCCAATTGATCGCGATTGACCAGGAGATTGTTGACCGCGATCCATTTGCGTTGCGTCCCGCCCCCCCGCCGGCGCGGCATTCTCCCACACAGGCACAGAGCGCCGCTCTCCGCACTCTCAAGTCCGCGCGGCAAGGTGAGGTCTTTCTTCTGCATGGAATAACCGGCAGCGGAAAAACGCTGGTCTACATCGAGTTTCTGCGGGAAATCGTGGAAAAGCGCGGGCAGAGCGCGATCGTCCTCGTTCCTGAAATCGCGCTCACTCCGCAGACGGTGGATCGCTTCCGCTCTTTCTTCGGCGAGCGAGTCGCTGTGCTGCACTCGGCGCTCAGCGAGGGCGAGCGTTACGATGAATGGCTGGCGCTCAAGCGTGGCGACAAGCGTATCGCCGTCGGCGCGCGCTCGGCGATCTTCGCGCCGCTGAGCGACCTGGGTGCGATTATCGTCGACGAAGAGCACGAGGGGAGCTACAAGAATGGCGAGACGCCGCGCTATCATGCGCGCGAGGTCGCAGTGATTCGAGCGCGCGAAGCCGGAGCTGTGGTCGTACTTGGCAGCGCCACGCCGAGTCTGGAGAGTTGGCGCAACGCGCAGCTCGGGAAGTATGGGCTTCTCTCGCTTCCTGAACGCGTAGGAGCCGCTCGGTTGCCCAAGGTACACGTGGCGGACCTGCGTCTTCTGGCTCGTGAGTCGTTACAAGCTGGCGCTGTCTCCGATCCCTTTCGCAGGGTCTTCAGCGAGCCGCTCGAGCGCGCGCTCGCCGAACGTCTTCGACGTGGTGAGCAGTCCGTGCTGCTTCTCAATCGCAGGGGATACGCGGCTTATGTGCAGTGCACAGCGTGCGGCAACGTGAGGAGCTGCCCTGACTGCAGCATCACATTAACGTATCACCGCTCGCCAGAGCGGCTCATCTGTCACTACTGCCGTCACGAGGAGCTGGACACGCCGGTCTGCCAACGATGTGCGGGAACGACGATGAAGCAGCGCGGACTCGGCACTCAGCAGGTGGAGCGTCTGCTCGCGGAGCGTTTCGCATCGGCACGCATCGCGCGCATGGACGTGGATACCACCAGCGGCAAATGGGCGCACGCGACTATCCTCGACCGAGTCGGTGCTGGCGAGGTAGATGTCCTGCTTGGCACGCAGATGATCGCGAAAGGACTCGACTTTCCCAACGTCACACTGGTAGGTGTTGTCGATGCCGACGTGGGGATCAACCTCCCTGACTTTCGCGCCTCAGAGCGCAGCTTTCAGTTGCTGAGCCAGGTGGCGGGGCGAGCAGGTCGCGGGCCCAAGGGCGGGGACGTAATCATTCAGACACGGTTGCCCGGACATCACTCCGTGCGTTGTGCGCTAGCCCACGATTTCCATGCATTCGTCGCGGAAGAGCTTCCTTCGCGCGATAAACCTCCGTATCCCCCGATCATTCGGCTGGTGAACGTGATCTTCAGTGGTCTCGAGGAGAGAGCGACGGCCGATCTCGCGCTGAATGCAGACCACTGGCTTCGCGCACTGCTGGCGAGACGTGGCGCTCAGGACATTGAAGTCACCGGTCCCGCACCGTGCCCGATCGATCGGATCAAAAAACGGTGGAGATGGCATCTGCTGCTCAAGAGCCAGAATGTCGGAGGGCTAACGAGAGTGGGGCGATTCTTTATCGAGAACTATGAGGTGCCGAGCCGGCAGCAGCTACGAATTGCGTTTGACCGTGACCCGGTGAGCGTGCTCTGACTTGGGAGTGGGGGATCGGGGAATAGGTTTGCCGCGGCGCGAAGGTGGGCGCATTTAGCGTTCACTCAGGAGCGGTTCGTGAAGGGCGTAGCAAGCCACGGGGTTGGCCCTCCTAGTCATTGCGAGGACACGTAGTGCCCGAAGCAATCTCCGTCTTTAAGACGAACGATGAGATTGCTTCGCGCCGCAGCCGCGGTTCGCAATGACTTCAGGGGAGGCTCGGGTCACTGAGCCGTTCTCCGAGCCGTGTGCGTCTTTTCCGAGGCTGGGCTTACTGATAAGTAGCTGCGAAACCACATCGCAGCGCTTGAACCTCCTTGCTCCGCTGACGCATCTTTCACGGGTGAGCAAATTCTCCCATCCTGATTTCAGCGTCGCGCGCTTTGCTGACGCGCCTGATGCCCGTTTCGTTCCCGCGCCTTCGGACGGCGTCCTCCCCGAGAAGTTTTTTTCGACGACGAACCTTCCCACCTACGTCCGAGTGAATGGCGAGTGGCGAATGCCGAAAGAGCCGCGTATGGATGCCGCGCTCGTGCTGGAACGCGACGGCGAAGTATGGGTGCGCGAGGGACGCCGCGTGCGGAAAGGAGACAGAGTCGCCGTCGGTTACGCGGAGAATGGCTCGGAGGGGATCTTCGTCCACATATCCGCTTTCATGGACGAGACGGCTGAAGGGGAATTCAAGTTCATGACAAGCGAAGTATCGCGCGAAAAGCCGATCGACTATTCCCTTATGGCTCGCTTGCTCATCGAGGAGCGGGATCGTGGCGGGTATCCGGTATGGGTGGCGGGACCCGCGCTCGTGCACTCGCGCGCGCGCACGGACATGACCTGGTTCGTCTCGAACGGGTTCGTTGGTGCGTTTCTCGCGGGCAACGCGGTTGCAGTCCACGACATCGAGGCATCGATTTTCGGGACAACGCTGGGCATGACGGGCTCCGGCGAGGCGACCTCAGGCGGACACGGGCTGCACATGCGCGCGATCAACAAGGTGCGAGAGGCGGGTTCGATCGATGCGGCGGTGGAGCAGGGGATTATCACCGACGGAATCATGCACTCCCTCGTGAGGCATTCGGTACCGTACGTTCTGTGCGGGTCCATTCGCGACGACGGGCCGCTTCCAGGGGTATTCACTGACGCGCTCGCGGCGCAGGACGCCATGAAGCGGCACACCACGCGAGCGACGATGGCGATCCTTATCGCAACTGCGCTACATGCGATCGCGACCGGGAACATGCTGCCCGCCTTCGTGACGGAAGATGACGGGTCGCTACGTGAGCTATCGACGATCTGCGTCGACTCATCCGAGTTTGTGGTGAGCAAGCTCAAGGATCGCGGAACGCATCAGGCATTCGGGGTCGTGACCAATGCCCAGGATTTCATGCACATCTTGAAGCTGTATGTGGAACGTGAGCTGGTGGCGCGCGAAGCCCGTACGCCGCCCGCTGCGCCATGAACACCGCGTCGGAAGAAGGGCGGGAGCGATTTCTGCGCGCGATCGCGCAGTTAGTGCCAGCGGAGCGAGTAGCGGAGGTGCATCTCTTTCCGCCCATGATCCAGGGTGGACAGGAGACTGGGGTTGCGGTGATCGCCGCATACCCTGCGATTCCGGCGGTTGCAGCGGCAATTGGTGCGGATTTGACAGCCGACTCCGGCTTGCAACCACTTTCGGAGCAACGCGAAGAATCGGGGATGGTGAACCTCGACGCGGGGGGCCCCCCCGAATCACAAGATGCGACCGATGTCCTCACTCCCGATCACCAAACCAGCGCAGCTGTAATCTCCTCAACTCCGGACCGCCTGATCGTCTACCGCGCCTGCTATCGCTGGACGCGCAAGGGCCCCGACCGCGGGCGATGGGAGATCGAAGTAACCGAGGAAGCAGAGGCGCCGCTCGGCGCCGTAGGAAATGTTGTCCGCGGGGTGTATCGGCGAGCGGGCTCCGGTAGCGAGCCTGAGCGGCTGTCGCCGGCCGCATTTCGTGCCGTCGTGTCGGATGAACCGTGGACGCCCGGGAGGTAATGGAGGCGTTCCGCGCCTTCCTCCGCGACCACAACCTTCCGGTCACGGCGCAGCGTCAAGCCATTGCGGAAGTCGTGCTGGAAAGCGAGCGGCATCTCTCAGCCGACGACGTGGAACGTGATCTCGCTGTGCGCGGCGTGATGGTGGGTACGGCAACTGTGTATCGCACGCTCGAGGTGCTTGTGCGGAGCGGCCTGGTTGTCGAGCGGGATTTCGGCGAGGGATTCAAGCGCTACGAGCCCGCGCGCGACGAGCCGCAACATGAGCACCTATTGTGTACAGTGTGCGGGAATGTGACGGAGTTCAGCGACGAGCGACTGGAGCGTATGACGACGCTAGTGGCGGAAACCCACGGATACGCGCGCCAACGTCACAGGTTGGTAATCTTTGGGGTATGTCCGGATTGCCAGAGGGGAGTACGGACGAAAAAGAGCTGAATCCGCCAGCGCAGTTCGCAGCACGCAGCACGAAGTTCGCAGCACGCTACGAACTCGCGTACCTCTTCATCACCACCCGATGAATATCCCGGGCATTCTCGAGTCTCTCGTCTGCCAGTTGGATCTCCGGCGGACTGATGATGAAGGGATACGTCTGGTCGCCACCCGCTGAACCGTGCGCCCCGACCTGATCGTCGAAGGAAACGATGTCATATCCATCATAGGCGCCAAACAAAACGAGATCCCCCGCGTTCGGCTGAGCTACGAGATCGCGAATCGCGCTCACCACGTAGCTCTCTGTCCCATATAAATCCAGCGGATTCTCACCCGAAAGCACATCCAGCGTCTCGCCCACGATTGCCGCGCGCCCGGAGCGGCTCTCCACGTGCACGTTACCCTTCACCCGCGTCGCGACGAGACCGATCCCCGGGTGCG